>CALFNG010000530.1 GCA_937902985.1 uncultured Myxococcales bacterium | reverse complement strand
GCGCGGCGGATCCGATCTGCGTTATTTTGCGCTCCAGCGCGCGCAAAACCCTCTGTCCTCTGCGCTCTCTGCGCCTCTGCGGCCAATCTCTCTTTCGCCTAAAAGAGCGGCATGGGTCTAGCGCACGCCTACCGGGAGCGGGGCGATCGGCCACTCGGAGAGCAGCGGCACGCGCGCGCTGGGACCTGCCTGCCTGAGGGCGCGCGCGCACTCGTCGAGCGTGAGGCGGCGGGGCCCGAAGGGCGACGCATCGGCCGCGTCGGAGTCCATGAGCTGCGTGGGCGTATCGACGCCGTAGTCGTCGGGGTGGCCCGGGAGATCGAGGAACACGTGACCGAGCTCGTGGGCGAGCGTGAGGCTGCTCTGTCGCGCGCGGATGCCCGCGCGGTCGAGCAAGACGACGTTGCGCACGCTCGACAGATCGCTCCCGATGAACGACTCGCCGATTCGCCCGCCCCCGGCGAAGAGCGGCACGACGACGACTTCGACCGTCGCGGGATCGAGGTTGTCGATGGCCTTGAGCAGGGTTCGCTCTTCGAGCGTGCCCGCCATCGCGTCGACGTCGGTGAAGTGCTGGAGCCCGTCGGACATGTCGACCGAACCGATCCGGACGCTCAGCGTCGGGTCGGTCGACAGCGGTGCCCCCGGCAGCGTCTCGACCGCGAGCAGGGTGCCGTCGCGGCGTCGGAGAGACACGTCGACGCTGGAGGTCACGCCTGGCCCGATGCGCGCGTTGGGCGACACGACCGCGAGGAGCCCTGCCCGCTCGACGCTGCGCACCAGGTTCTCGGCGACCTGGTCGGCGCTCTCGCCCGGGGTCGTAGGGACGCTGATCCCCTTGCCGTCGACGCGGATCCGGATCTCTCCGCCGGTCGCGAGGAGCCCGAGGTCGTCGCCGACCGCAACGAGGTGCGAAGGCGGCGGGTCCATGAGCTTGACCTCGATGCCGCGGGGATCGCCGAACGTCAGCCCGCACTGCCCCCAGATGGCCGACGCCGACGCGAGCTCCGCTCGGAGCGCCTCGATCGCGCCCGCGTCGGTCCCGCCGACGGCGGGCGCGCCGCCCGGGGTCACGCGAACGACGAACGCTCGCAGCGTGGCCCGAAGGCGACCGATGGGGCCCGCCGGCGTGTCGCGTGGACCGAGGACGCGGACCATCTGCGCCTTGTGGCCGCCGCTGCGGAAAACGAGGGCGCCCCCGAGGTCGGCCTTGATCGAACGACCGAGGACGAGCGGGTGATCGCGGTCGACCGCGTCGGCAACGGCGCGGAGAGGCGCGCTCGCCCAGCAACGAATACCGGCCAGGTCGGCCAGGTCCGCAAAGGGCGCCGTGCAACGCGAGGGGCTCAACGGAACCCGGGGGAGGTCGTCGAGCCGGGCGCCTTGCGCGTTCAGGGACTCGACGCTGACCTCGTGCGCGTCGTCGACACCGGAACCGGAGTCGGGCAGCGCCAGGACGACCCGGAGCGCGTCGACGTCGTCGAAGGGCGCGTCCGGGCCGCCTTCGTCGCGCATCGGAGGGGTCCTCTCGAGCGACGCGTGGGACCGCGCCAGGTCGACCGCCCTGCCCTCGCCGTCTCGAAGGCCGAGGCCGCGCACGTCGAGCGTCACCCTGATGCGGTGCGCTCCCGCCCTGGCCATGAGCTCGACCCGGCCGGGCGAGAGCCCCTGAAACGAGGATCGTGGAGGCAGCGGCGTGCCCCAGCCGAGCGAAGCGCCCGTGGGCAAGATGATCCGCGCGTGCTCGCCGCCCGAGACGACGTCGAGCGTACTTCCCGTCAGGCGCCCGTCGGCCGCCACGAGATCGACCCACGCGGCGGGAGCGACGCGCGGCCCGTCTCCGTCGGGCCGGCCGTCGGCGTCGTCGTCATCGCGATCGGCCCAGAGGGCGACATTCAGCGCTTCGGTCTCGGCGGCGAGGGCGCCGCGATGCGAGCCGGCCATGGCCAGCGCGATCGACGCCGCGAGAACGGCGGCGCCGCGAACCCCCGTGCGAGCTACTCGAGCCAACCCCACTGGATCCACCGAAACAGAGTCTCGGTCAGGAGGGGGTGCCCGTTGGGGCTGCCCTTCGACGCGCCCCGGATGAGCGCGGCCCACGCGGTGTTCGACAGAATGCGCGATTGCAGCAGGTCTTCGGCGACCTCGCGGGAGCGTTCGCGCATCTTCTGGGCGCCGTCGCCCCCCGAGGGAGGCGACGCGTCCCACAGAGCCGCGGCCGCCATGCCGCGGAGCTCTTCGCGCTTGCAGCTCACGGCCGCCTCCGCAAGCGCCGCGCGAAGGTCTTCGCGACCGAAGTCGCGAGCCAGATAGAGCGCGACGCGAATGCCGCTCTCGTCAGCGAGGGGGAGAGTGCGGACGAACGTCTCGAGCATCGGGCGCGCGCACGTCGCTCCAGCCCGCGCCATGCGAAAGAGGAACGTGGTGTCGCGATCGGCGCTCGGTCGATCCGACAGGCGCGCGATGAGCTCGAGGGTGGGTCGGGTGGCGGGAGGGGCGGGCGACGCCACGCCTCGAGCGTCGGCGTCGGTCTCCGAGAGCGACCAGGCGACGAGCGACCAGGCGGCTCGCGAGCTCGAGGGCCCCGAGACGGCCTTGGTGCGCGCTTCTTCGAGGGGCGCCAGGTCGCCAGCCTTGACCGCGACCTCGGCCAGCACGAGCCACCGGCCCAGATGGCGCTCGGCGCCGCGAAGGACCGAGAGCGCAGGCGCGACGTGCCTGGGGATCGGCTTCGCGCGCACCAGGGGCACGAAGAGCTCGACGCACATCGCGATGCGATGGCTCTCTTTGATCATCGGCGCGAGCTGCGCGAGGAGCGCCCCATTCGACTCGCCGCGGGCCACGCGTGCCAGCTCGGCACCGAACGCAATGTGCGACTGGCGGCTCGCCGCCACCTTCGCCAGTAGAGGGGTGAGCTCGCGATCGCGCGAGAAGCACGCGGCGCTCAGCGCCGCCGCCCCCCCCGCCTCGTCGCCCGCGAGGGCCTGGCGCAAGAGGGCGGTGGCTTGCCGGTCCTGAGCTTCTGCGAGGGCCCGCAGCCCACACGCGTAGAGTTCACGCTGGCGCGCTCCACGGCGAATGAGAACGGACGTCGCCTCTCCGAGAGACGCCCGGAGCGCGGGACTCAAGGCGGCGACCGCGCGCGTCGCGCCCGCGAGCTTGCCCTCGGCGGCCGGGCGGCGCTTGAGGGCGGCGTCGATCTCCGACTCGAAGCGAACGCGGATGGCCTTGTCGAGGAGCTCCGTGCGCGCGAGCTGCGGACGCGAGGATGATTCGCCCCGCTCTCCGGTTTTCGCGAGCGCCTTTGCCACCTTCACCACGTGCAATCCCCCGTCCGCGGGCGGGACGCCCGTAGAGACGACCATACCAGAGCCCGAGCACGACTCCGCCCCGAATCACCTACAGCATCGCCGATAAAAATCCGTGCCGCGATGTCGCCTCCCGGTCGCCACGTGGAAGCCCTCGCTCTCGCTCAGACTCTCACTCAGACCCGAGCAAGCGCGACCCCGAGCCGGACCGGTTCGCCGTCGACGTCGATCTCTCGGTCGTACCCGCCGAGGACCGGCGTCCGGGGAGAGACCTCGACGGCGAGCACCTCGGACGCGATGGCGTCGCCTGCGCCGGTCACGATGGCGCTCACCCGGTCGCTTCCGACGATCGACACCCGGATCCGGTCCGTGTACTCGAGGGCGAGCTCCTTGCGAGCGACCTGAATTCGGTTCACGAACTCGTTCACCAGGCCCCGGTCGAGCAGGGCGGCGTCGATGCGCGTGTCGAGGACGACGACGCCGACACGATCGCCCGCGGCCGCGAACCCCTCCTTCGCCACGAACTCGATCTCGACGTCTTCTCGCTTGAGCTCCACGCCGTCGAGCGTCGTGGTCTCTCCGGCCATCAACGCGGAAGCGAGCTCCCCCGCCCTCGCCGACGGCATCGCGCCCATCGTCTTCTTCAGGGCTTGCGCCTCTTTGCCCAGCCCTCGCTGACCGAGCGTCCGGAAGTTCGGCTTGAGCCGGAACTCGACGTACTGCGAGGCGCCCTCGATAGAAACGAAGTGCGTCTCGCCGACGTTGAGCTCCTCGGCGAGCTGCTGCTTCACCGACGGGTCGAGCTCCTGGAGATGGGTCGTGATGACGTGGGTGGTCGACAGCGGCTGCCGAACCTTGATCTTCGCCTGGTTCCGGACCTGGAGACCCAGCGACGCGAGCGCGCGAACGGTCGCGATCTTGCTCGACAGCGCCGTATCGACGTCGGCGGCGGCCGGCGCGGGGAAGTCTTCGAGGTGCACGCTCTCGCGAGCCGCCTCGATCCTCGGGCGCACGACGAGGTTCTGGTACATCGCCTCCGCGGCGTAGGGCGTGAACGGCGCCGTGAGCTTCGCGAGCGTCACGAGGCAGGTGTGGAGCGTCGCGTAGCCGCTCTTCTTGTCGGCATCGAGACCGCTCCGCCAGAAGCGCTTGCGGGTGCGGCGCAGGTACCAGTTCGAGAGTGCATCCACGAAGGCAACGAGCTTCTGCGTCGCGCCGTACCCGTCGTAGGCGTCCATGCGCTCGGTGACGGCGCCTACGGTCAGTGCGAGCTCGCTGCGGATCCAGCGATCGAGCTCGGCCTCGTCGGACCGACCGGCCCGCGTGCCTCTGGCAGCGTCGCGCGGGTCGAACCCGTCGATGTTCGCGTAGATGGTGAAGAACGAATAGACGTTCCGAAGCTTGACCGCGAACTCCTTCTGCAGGGCGCGAACGTTGGAGAGCGAGTGCCGCGTCGCCGACCAGGGGGGGCTCGACGCGTAGAAGAACCAGCGAAACGCGTCGGCTCCGGGCGCGGGGGTCGCCGGGTCTTCGATGACCACGCGCTGCTCGGCGGGCAAGCGCGGAACGGCCACGGGCATCACGTCTTTCGTGGAGGTGGGCAAGACGCCGAGCTCCGCGCGATCGTCTTCGTGAAGAACGACCAGACGCCGCCGCACCTTCTTGCCAGCGCGGAGAACGAGATCGAGGGCGCGGTCGGGCGCGTCGCTCCGGTAGACGCGCACCGCCGCGCCGTCTTGGAGGTCGAGCCCCTCGAGATCTTCGCGGGCGATGAGCGCCACGCCCTTCCTGGCCTCGGGCTCGCTCAGCACGGCGAAGTCCATCGCCACCTTGTCGAGGATAATCTCCGGGGGCGTGTAGTTCCCCTTGCTCTTGCTCTCCTTCTTCCCTTCCTTGTCGGTGACGTGACCCAGGACGATGCACGTCTTGAAGGGGTGCGGGTACTTTGCCTCCTCGAAGACGAGCGTCGAGACCATGAGCAGCGAGTAGAACCAGCCCCGCGTCTGGTCGATCGCCTCGCTGATGAAGTCGGCCGGAAAGCTGGCCTGGAAGCGCTCTTCGGACCCCGCCGCGTGCGGATAGCCCCACTGCGCGAACGGCATGCACCCCGAGTCGAACCAGCAGTCGATGACCTCGGGCACTCGCCGCAGCGTCCCGCTGGCTCCGCCGCCGGCGCACTCTTCGCACGGCATCGTGACCTGATCGATCCACGGCTTGTGCACGATGAGATGTTCGCTGAGCGTCGGATCGGCCCGGCGCGCGGCGTGGAAGTGATCGAAGGCGCGCGGGTTGCGGCGCTCGATCTCGGCGACGCTCGAGGGCACCGACTTGTGCGTCTCGTCTCGGTCGCACACCCAGACGTTGAGCGGCGTGCCCCACCAGCGCTCGCGCGAGAGCGCCCAGTCGACGTTGTTCTTCAAGAAGTCGCCGAAGCGCCCCTCTTTGATGTGCTCCGGCAGCCACTGAACGTGGGCGTTGTTCTCGATCGCGCGATCGATGTGGGCCGTCGTACGGATGTACCAGGCGGGCCGCGCGTACTGGATCAGCGGATCGGTGTCGGCGCGCCAGCAGAAGGGATAGTCGTGCCGGTACTGCTCGGCGTGCACGAGGAGGCCGGCGTCTTTGAGGTCGTGGCTGATCTCCTTGTCGCAGTCCTTGACCCAGCGACCGGCGTACCGCTCGAAGCGCGCGATGAACGTCCCGTCGGGTTCGACCGCGCAGAGCAGCGGCAGGGTCTGATCGGCGGGCCGACCGCGCGAGAGCTTGCGGTGGACCTCGTGGTCGTCTTCGCCGAAGGCCGGGGCGAGGTGAACCACCCCCGTGCCCGCGTCGAGCGTCACGAAGTCGGCGGCGACGACGCGCCACACCACGTCTTCGAAGCCGGCAACGTCGCCCGCGAAGAGATCGAACGGAGGCTCGTAGGCGAGGCCCACGAGGTCGCGGCCCCTCATCTCGCGCTCGACCTCGAGCCCGCAACCGAGCTTCTTCGCGAGGCCCTCGAGCAGGCCCTTGGCGACGATGAACCGGCGCCCCGTCGACGCCTTCACCGTGACGTAGTCGAGGTTCGCGTTGACGGCCGCGTACATGTTCGAGGGCAAGGTCCACGGCGTCGTCGTCCAGACGAGGAGCGCGGCGCCTGCTTCGCCAGGGCGGGCCCCAACGTCCCCCGCGAGCGGGAACGCGACGTAGACGCTCGGGTCGTCGACCGTCTTGTACCCCTGCCCGACCTCTTGGGCGCTGAGCGCCGTGCCGCCCTGCGCCCACCACCAGACGACCTTGTGACCCTGGTAGAGGAGCCCCTTCTTGAAGAGCTCACCGAGGGCCCACCACACGCTCTCGACGTACGAGCGGTGGTAGGTGACGTAGGCGTCGTCGAGATCGGCCCAGAAGGCCACGCGGTTGGTGAGCGACTCCCACTCGCGCGTGTACCGAAAGACCGACTCGATGCACTTCTTGATGAACGGCTCGACGCCGTAGGCCTCGATCGCGGCCTTCCCGTGCAGGCGGAGCTCTTTTTCGACCTCGACCTCGACCGGCAATCCGTGGGTGTCCCAGCCGGCCTTGCGCGGCACGCTCCAGCCGCGCATCGTCTTGTATCGCGGGAAGAGATCCTTGATGACGCGCGTGAGCACGTGGCCGTTGTGCGGCAGTCCGTTCGCCGTCGGCGGCCCTTCGTAGAACACGAAGTTGCCGTTGGGCGCGGGCTTGGAGAGCGTCTTCTCGAAGATGCTGCGCTCTTTCCAGAAGCGCAGGACCTCCGCCTCCTCGGCGGGAAAGTCGAGCTCGGACGAAACTCTCTCGAAGATGGGCCCGGACATGGGCCCAGTCTTCTAGCACCGAAGACGCCGACCGAACCGGCGCCTTCTCCGGCCCAGTCAGCCCGGGCAAGGTCGACTCACGTCACTCGGCGGCGGCGATCGCGTCCTTGGCTTCGAGCTTCTTGACCACGATGGCGTACGCGCCGACGAGGTCCTTGAAGCCCGAGAGCTCGTCGTCGGCGACCTTGATCTGGTACTGGCGCTCGATGGCAGCGACGATCTCGACCCCCATCATCGAATCGATGCCGAGGTCCTTGAACGAGGCCTCGTCGGGAATCTCGTCTTTCTCCGCGATCTCCGCGACCAGCGATCGAAGCTGCTCCTTCAGGGTGTCGTTCGACATGGCGTCTCTCCTAATTGAATCTCAAGTCGCGTGGGCGCTCGCCCGGTCACGGGATCCGTCGCTCGACTTCGTCGAGGAGGTCGCGGACCGTTTGAATGCCCGACAGGCTCTCGTCTGGAATCTGGATGCGCAGCCGGCGCTCCAGCGAGCCGATGATCTCGAGGATCCCCAGCGAGTCGATGGCGAGCTCGCTGATCGCCATCGATTCGACCACGTGGTGATAGTCCTTCTCGACCACCTCGCTGGCGGTCTCGCAAAACATTGCGAGCAAGCCGTCGCGGGTTGGCTTCACGTCACCCGTGTCGAGTGTCTGCATCGGCGCGTGCATTGAATCGCTTTCCTTTGACGAAGTGTCCAGAAATCGGACGCGTAGATACCTACGCGGCCAAGGGCGTTACGCGCTTCGCGCGAAGGCGGGCGAACGGTGCGAACGGTGCGAACGGTTCTGACTGTCGCGATTGCGACACAGACGTGAAGCGGGCTGTGAAAGTTCGTGATGGGTCGCTCATGGGTCCCTGGCCAGATCCGAGGCACCGTCGGCTCTCTCGCCGGGGGTCTGATCGCCTCGATGCGCCTCGCCCGGATCCGGTTGCACAGTCCGTGCGAGGTCGCCGCTGGCTTGGCGCGCCTGGCGCGCGGAGGGCAGCGAACCGTCGAGGTACCGCTGACGCGTCTCGCGGCGCTTGGGCTTTCCGCTCGAGGTTCTGGGGAGGGACGCGAGCGGAGCCACCACCACCTCGTGCACGGTCAACCCGAACCGTGATGCCAGCACGGCGGTCGCTGCCTCGCGAATGGCCTCGACCTCTGCCGAGTGCCCTTCGCAACAGATCACGACGTGCTCCTCGCCAGCGATGGCGCTGACGCCGATCGCGTCGCCGGCGCCCGAGGCACGCCCGCGAGCGTCGACGCGAACGCTGAAGGCGACGACGTTGCCTTTTCGGGCGCTCGAGGCCTCTCCGAGGGCCGTGGTCACCGCCCACTCGATGTCGCTCGGGTAGTAGTTTCGTCCGCGGATGATGATGAGATCTTTCACCCGACCGCACACGAAGAGGCGACCGGCCGCGGTGTAGCCGAGGTCGCCGGTGTGAAGCCAGGGGGCCTCTCCGGGGGTGTCGCCCTGGATGGCCTTGAACGTCTCCGCCGTGAGGGCGGGCTCACGAAAATACCCCCGGGAAACGCTCGGCCCACGGGCGACGATCTGCCCGACCCTTCGATCCTCGAGGCGTCGGCCCTGGCCGTCGATGATGGCCAGCTCGTGCCCCGGAAAGGCGCGACCGCAATCGACGACCTCGCCATGGCTCTCGTTGGGCGCGCCCTCGCTGCGCACGCACCCTTCGCGGGACCCGGCGCGCGGAGGCACCGCGCGGCCCTTGGTCAGCGCCTCGGCGTCGACGGCGTCGGCGCGGGTGCCCTGGCCGAGGGGCGTGAAAGTGATGGCCAACGTCGACTCGGCCATGCCGTACGAAGACAGGAGCGAGCGCGCGTCGAAGCGCGCCGGTGCGAGCGTGGCGGCAAACTCGCGCAAGACGCTCGCCTGGATGGGCTCCGCTCCGCAACCCGAGACCCGCAGGCACGACAGATCGAGGTCCTCGACGTCCTTGCCTTTCAGGCGCTTCGACACCAGCGCGTACGCGAAGTTCGGCGCGTAGGTGATGGTGCCGCGGTGCTGGTGGATCTTGTCGAGCCAGATGCGGGGCCGCCGGGCGAAGCTCGCGCTCGGCAGGAGCACGCACGGCACGTGTGTGAAGATCGGGCCCACGACGAAGCCGATGAGGCCCATGTCGTGGAAGAGCGGAAGCCAGCTCACGCCCTTGTCGACCGCCGGGTCGCGGTCGAGGCCGTGGATCATGAAGGCATCGGAGTTCGCCGCCAGGTTCCCGTGCGTGACCATCACGCCCTTGGGACGCGCCGTGCTCCCGCTCGTGAACTGAATGAGCGCGAGGTCGTCGGGGGTGACGGCGACGCGCAACGACTCGGTCGCCGACCCGGTCGACGTCGCGAGATCTTCGACGGTGACGAGCGCGCGCAGCCCGGCGACCCGCGCCGTCAGCGGCACCGCGGATTCGAGGAAGGGCCGGGCCGCCTGCGTGGTCAGCAGCACCGTCGCCGCGGCCGCCCGCGCCACGTGAGCCACGGTCTCGAGATAGGCATCGGCGCTCGTGAACGAGAGCTGAGGGCTCAGCGGCACCGGCACGAGTCCGGCGAAGAGCGTCGCCAGGAGCGACAGCACGAACTCTTCGCCGTCGGGGATCACGAGGGCAACGCGGTCGCCTCTCTCCAGGCCTATCGCCGCCAGGCCCGCCGCGCGCCGGGCGGCTTCGCGCGCCATCTCCTGGAAGGTGCGAAGGCGCTCGGTGCCGTCGGGCCGCACGAAGACGAACCCGCGCGTGGCGTCGCCCTCGAGGGCGTAAAGGGCGTCGACGAGGGTCGGCGCGACACCCGCGCCAGGCCGACGAGGCAAAGGGGACGAGGCGGCCATGCTCGAGGTGGGCGCGCAATACACTTCAACCCGGCTCCTGGCAAGCGGCCAGCGAGGTCCGGGCCCCGTCGTTCCGCCCTTCGGCGTTCGCCCACATTGCTCGTATGTGCAGGGCCGAGCTAAATAGGGCCGTTCGTGTCGCCGCGGGTCTTCGTCACAGGTGTCGGTGTCGTCAGCTCGATCGGGCTGGGGCGCGAGGCGTTCTTTCGCGCGCTCGAGTCGGGTGCCAGCGGAATTTCATCTGTAACGTCCTTCGACGCCGTTTCCTTGGGTCGAGAAAAGGCCGGGGAGGTCAAGGACTTCGACCCTCGAGACCATCTCACGCAGGGGGAACAGCGCCGTATGGGTCGGTGCTCGGCGATGGCCCTGGCCGCCGCCCGAATGGCCATCGCAGACGCCGGCCTCGAACCGGCCCAGCTGGCCGGCCCTCGAACCGCCGTCGTGCTCGGAACGACCATGGGCGAGGCGCAGATCCTCGCCGAGCTCGACCACGAATGGATCCTGCGTGGCCAAAAAGCCGTCTCGCGGGCCATGATTTCTCGGTACGGCTCGACCTTGCTGCCGATTCACGTCGCTCGAGCCATTGGCGCGCGCGGCATGGTGCTCACCCTCCCGGCCGCATGCGCCGCGGGCAACTACGCCATCGGGTTCGCCTCGGATCTCATCCGCGCCGGGCGCGCCGATGTGGTGGTCACCGGCGCCGCCGAGCTCCTGCAGGAGCTGCAGTTCAGCGGGTTCGTCCGCCTCGCGGCCATGGCACCCGAGCGGTGCCAGCCGTTTGACAAGAACCGCCAGGGCCTTCTTCTGGGAGAAGGTGCCGGCCTCCTCATCGTCGAGAGTGAGGCCCATGCGGAGCGCCGCGGCGCGCGCCTCCAGGCCGAGGTCCGCAGCCACGGCCTCTCGTGCGACGCGTACCACATCACGCGTCCCCACCCCGACGCGACCGGGAGCATCGTGGCGATGCGCGCGGCCATCGAGCGGTCCGGCATCACGGCCGACGACGTCGACTTCGTCAACGCGCACGGAACCGGCACCCATCACAACGACCTCGCCGAGGCCAAGGTGGTGCGCGAGGTCTTCGGCAGCCGGCGCGTGCCGGTGTCGAGCATGAAGAGCATGCTCGGGCACTGCATGGGCGCCGCGAGCGCGCTCGAGGCCATCGGCTGCATCTTCACCCTCGAGACGGGGCTGTACCCGCCGACGATCGGCTACGAGACGCCCGACCCCGAGTGCGACGTTGAGGTGGTGGCGAACGTGGCCCGCCGCGGCAAGAGCGACATCGTGGTCAACAACTCGCTCGCCTTCGGCGGCTACAACTCCGTCACGGTATTCGCGAAGCCGGGGCTCTTGCCGCCCATCCCGACGCCCGCGGTCGAGGGCGAGGCGTGAAGCCCCGCGCCATTACCGGCTTCGGGGTCGCGTCGTCTCTCGGCATCGGGCGCGAAGAGTTCCTCGCGGCGTTCCGCAGCGGCGCCTCGGCACCGAGCGCCGACGGTCGCATCGAGACCTTCGACGCCGCGGGCTACCCGGGGGCGCGCGTCGCCGAAGTCCGCGGCTTCGACGCCACGCGGTACCTCGGGGACAAGGGCCTCCGGTCGCTCGATCGGCTCGCGAAGCTCCTCGTCGTGTCCGCGCGGCTCGCCCTTCACGACGCGGGGCTCAAGCAAGACGGCGCGTGGGTCACCGCCCCGCCGGGGGGGCGCGCCCGCCCGGGTCCAGACGGCGTCGGCCTCGTGTGCTCGAACGCCTACGGGTCGCTCGAGGCCATCACCGAGCTCGATCGCGTCGCCCTGCTCGAAGACGCGCGGTACATCAATCCGTCGCGCTTTCCCTTGACCGTGTCGAACAGCGCGGCCGGGTACGTGAGCATCTGGGAGGACCTCCGCGCGGTGAACGTCTGCGTCAGCGACGGAAACTGCGGCGCCCTCGACGCCGTCGCCTGCGCCGACGTGCTCCTCGGACAGGGGCGCGCCGAGGCGCTCCTCGTCGGCGGAGCCGAGGCCATGAGCGAGGCGCTGTTTCTCGCGTTCCACAGGCTGGGCGCGGCTGGTTCGCGCGTGCCCGGCCCGGGGATCCAGGCGACGGAGGGCCCGTGCATCGGCGAAGGCGCCGCGCTCGTCGCGCTCGAACGCCTGGGGAGCGCGCGCGCCCGCTCCGCCGCCGTACTCGCGGAGGTCGTGGGCTACGGCACGTCCTTCGCGCCCCCCGAACGCGAGGGCTCGCTCGTCCACGCTACGCCGAGCGCGCTCGAAGAGGCCATCGCGGCGGCGTTGAGCGACGCGCGCCTCGCCCCGTCCGACGTCGACCTCGTGGTCTCCGGCGTCTCCGGGCTGCGCGTGTTCGACGAGGCCGAGCTCATCGCCATCGAACGACAGGTCGGGCGGGAGACGCCCGTCGTGGCGCCGAAGCTCGCGCTCGGCGAGACGCTCGGCGCCGGAGGCGCGATGGCCATGCTCGCAGCCATCGCGCACTTGCAATCGCCCCCGCAAGCCGGAAGCGACACGGCCGCGGCTCCGCTCGAACGAGGACGCGGGCACGTGGTGCGAGGCACGCTTCGCGCCGACGCGAAGGTACGCATCGCGCTGGTCACGGCTCTCGGGTACTACGGCAATGCATCGGCGCTCGTCATGCGCGCCGCTTCGCGATAAACAATCGCAACCTCGGAGCACCCCGGTGAGCTGGATCCACGCGAAAGCGCACGACACGGTCGCGCGTGTCCGACAGGCGAAAGACAAGCAGGGGTACCCGTTCTTTCGCGTCTTCGACACCGGCGGCGGCCTCCATGCGCACATCGAGGGCAAGCCGGTCACGAACTTCAGCTCGAACGACTACCTGGGGCTGACCAACCACCCCAAGGTCAAAGAGGCGGCGAAGCGCGCGGTCGACGAGTACGCCTGCGGCCTCTCGTCGTCGCGGCCGCAGGCGACGACGATCGAGCACGTGCGACTCGAAGAGCGCCTCGCCGGGTGGATGGGCTTCGAGAAGTGCCTCACCTTCACCACCGGCTACCAGGCGATGCTCGGCACCATCGCGGCGCTGGCCGACAAGGACACGACGCTCGTTCTCGATGCGTACAGCCACGCGTGCATCCTCGACGGGTCGTTCCTCGCCGCGGGCGTGCCCAAGAACGGACCCGAGATCCGGTTCTTCAACCACAACTCGGCGAAGAGCCTCGAACGTATCTTGAAGACCCGCGAGCGCAAGAACGCGCTCGTGATCTGCGAAGGCGTGTATTCACTCGACGGCGATACCGCGCCTCTTCGAGAGTTCGTCGAGATGTGCGAGCGCTACGACGCTCCGCTCATCGTCGACGACGCCCACGCGACGGGCACTCTCGGCGCCAGCGGCCGCGGAACGCTCGAGGCCATGGGCCTCCAGGGGCGCGTCCCGCTCGTCATCTCCACGTTCTCGAAGACGTTCGGCGGAATCGGCGGGCTTCTCTTCGGGCAAGAAGACATCGTCGAGCACATCAAGAACTCCGCGCGCAGCTTCCTCTTCAGCGCGACGCTCCCGGTGCCGATCGTGGCCGCCGCGTCGACGATCCTCGACATGCTCGAGGAAGACGGCCCCAAGCTCGTGACCGAACTTCACCAGAAGGCGACGTATTTCCGCGACGGCCTGAAGGCGGCGGGCTTCGATCTCGGCGCCAGCAACACGCACATCATGCCCGTCATGTGCCGCGCCGAGGTCAAGGCGATCTTCATGCACGTCGCGCTCCTCGAGTGCGGAATCCTGATGGTCCCACTCGTGTACCCCTCGGTGAAGATCGGAGAAGAGCGACTCCGGGTGAACGTCACCCGCGGCCACACCCAGGAAGACCTCGACCGCGCCCTCGAGCTCCTCAAGACCTACGGCGAAGCGTTCTTCGTCCTCTCTGGCGAGGACATCGGTCCCTTCGAAGACTGACTCTCTCCGCTCCCTGCATGACGGGCCTCGGAGAGATCGGACGGGCGGATGTGGTCGAACATGGCAGAGAGAACCATCGATTGATGAATGGGCTCTCGAGCCGAATGCGATCACTCCTTCTTGTGGTTGTGCTTGTGGTTGTGCGCGTGCGCGATCGCCCCAATTATCGCGCGAGCGGCGGCGGCGGGCGATCGACTCGCGAGCAACGCACGAATGACGGCGACTCCATCGGCCCCGGCAGCGACGCACGCGCGCGCCGTATCGACGGTGACGCCGCCGAGCGCGTAGACCGCCACGCGCGACCCCGCGAGGCTTCGCGCGGATCGGAGCGCGTTCGTTCCGCGAGTGGTTTTCTCGATCGATTGAATCGACGAACCGAGGGAGCGGGTGCGCGTCGGAAAGATGGGGCTGACGAGCACCGCGTCGGCGCCGGCATCGACGGCGCGGCGGACGTCGTCGTCGGAGTGCGCGGCGACGCTCACCCAGGCGCACCCTCTGAACTGCGCCCTCGCCGCTTCGACGCTCCCCCCGCCGCCGCCGAGGTGTACGCCGTCGGCGCCGACGTCGCGCGCCAGGGTCGCGTGACCATTGATCACCAGCGCGGCGCCCGCGTCGCGCGTCGCCCGGCGCAGCGCCATCGCGAATAGACGGAGACTGACGGGCAGCCGTTGCTTGTCCCGCAGCTGCACGCAGAGCGCGCCGGCGGGCAGCGCCGCCGCGACCTCTCTCACGCAGCGAAGGATGGCGTCGTCGCCGAACGACGGATCGGTGATGAGGATGACGCGGGCGTTCACCGAGCGCTCGGCCTCAGGGGGCGCGCGCGCCCGCGTCGATCGCGCTCGCGAGCTGGTCACGCGCGGCCGGCGCGAAGCGGCTCGAGGGGTACCGCTCGACGAGGTACTCGAGCGTGCGCCGCGCCGCGGCGTCGTCGTGCCCGTCGCGGAACTTCTGCGCGAGGTCCCAGAGTCCGTCGCCGGGCGCGTCGTCCCAGCAATGCGCAGCGTCGGTCTCGCGGGGACACTGCAGCGGCGCGAGCGAGAAGGTGGCGGCCACGAGCGAGCCGGCGAGCGCGCGAACGATCATTCGATGAGGCCCGCGGTCGGGCTGGACGCGTTGGCATATCGCCGGCGAGGCATGCGCCCGGCGAGGAACGCTTTTCGGCCCGCCCGGACCGCTTCGCGCATCGCGTCGCCCATGAGGGCCGGGTCGCGTGCGTGAGCGATGGCGGTATTCATGAGGACCCCGTGGCAGCCGAGCTCCATGGCGACGGCCGCGTCGCTCGCCGTGCCGACCCCGGCGTCGACGATCACGGGGATCTTCGCGCGCTCGAGGATGATCTCGAGGTTGTGGGGGTTGCGGATGCCGAGGCCGCTCCCTATCGGCGCGGCCAGCGGCATGACGGCCGCGCACCCGGCGTCCTCGAGCTTCCGGCACAGGATCGGATCGTCCATGCAGTACGGCAGGACCACGAACCCCTCTTTGACGAGGAGCCGCGCGGCCTCGAGCGTCTGCTCGTTGTCGGGGTAGAGGGTCCTGTCATCGCCGATGATTTCGAGCTTCACCATCGGGCCGGTGTGCGCCGGGGTCGGGGGCGGCGCGATGCCGAGCTCGCGCGCAAGGCGGAGCGTGCGAATCGCCTCGTCGGCCGAGTAGCACCCGGCGGTGTTGGGCAAGATGAGCCACTTCTTGCGAACGAGCAGCGACATGAGCGAGCCCGACGAGCGATCGCCCAGGTCGACCCGGCGCAAGGCCACCGTCACGATCTCGGCGCCGGAGGCGTCGATGGCGCGCTCGGTCTCGGCGACGTCTTTGTACTTGCCGGTGCCGACGATCAGCCGGCTTTCGAAGCTGCGTCCGGCAATGACGAGGGGGTCTTGGAGCGGGGCGGGAAGCGGGACAGGTGCCATCGCCGCCCGAGTGTAGCCGCGGGCCCGCGCGGGTCGACCCCCGCGCCTTTCCATCGCCGGTGCATCCAGAGCCACTGGCTCGGGTGGGCGCGCACGAAGGCGTCGAGGGCCCGACCTGAAGCGGCCGTCGCCTCGGCGATCCACGCCCGTCGCGAGCCGTCGACGGGCGGGTCTCGAGCGACGCCCGGAGCCACGCGACCCCCACGGTCGATCCCACGGTCGACCCCACGGTCTATCCCGGCGTCGACCCGGTGAGGACGCGGCGGCGGCCGGATCACCGCGAGGACGTGCACGACGTGCTCTCCGCGCCCGTCGGCTCGAGCGGCCACGACGACCAGCGGCGCGCCAGTGGACGCCGCGAGGGCGGCCGGCGCGCGATCGGCGAGGCAGCGACGGCCGAGGAACTCGATCCCGACGGCGTGGCGGGGAGAGCCCGGCACCTGATCGGTCATCATGGCCACGGCGCCGCCTCGCCCGAGGACGCTGCGTGCGACGGCCATGGCCCCTCGCGCGCCCGACAGGCGAACCCCCAGGCGCGCCCGCGTGCCCTGCCAGAAGCGATCGAGCGAAGGCGCGCTCAGGTGCTTCGTCACGACCAGGAGCTCGACGTCCCGCGCCGCGGCGACAGCGGCCAGGTCCCAGTTGCCCGTGTGCGACGCCGCCAGGACGATCCCCTGCCCTTCGGCCAGGATCGCTTGCCACACGGCCTCGGACGCAGGCTCGACGACGACGTGCTCGAGCGCCTCGGCGCCTCGGCGAGACAGCCACAAGAACTCGAACGCGGATCGGCCCAGCGCCGCGTACATCGCGCGGGCCTCGCGCGGTGGAGCCGCCAGCCCGGCGGCGCGCATCGCGTGCTCGACGTGTCGGCGCCGGATGCGAAGGACGCTGCCCGCGAGCCAGCCGAGCAAGGCCCCGGGCACCCGCAAGGCACGCCACGGCAGGCGCGCGACCAGGGCAGCGAGCGCCCGCAGCCACCAGCTGCCCTCGCCGCCGCCGCCGATCGCGCCGCCGCGGACGCCCCGGCCGGGCAAGCCGCTAACCAAAGCCGGCGCGGCGGGCCACCTTCCCCGCGTTCGATTCGCCTTCGAGGGCGACTGCGAAGACGTCGCTCCGCACGAGGCAGAAGAGCTCGCGGCGCGGGTTGCGCGCGTAGAGCAGCTCTCCGTCTTGCTTCAGCGCGTCGATGCGCGACACCGTCATGCTCGCGCCGTCGTGAGCGACGTGCAGCGTCATGGCGTTGCCTTCGGGCAAGGTGGACCAGCCGTCTTTCTCGGTCTTGGCGCCTGCCAGCTTCAGAATGGCTTCGAGATGTTCGCCCGTCATGGGCCGGAAGTCCTAACGCGAAGCCGGCCACCCGTCGACTCGGGCCACCAGCGCCCACGTGGCCGGCCTCCCAGGCCTGCTAGACTATCGCCAGTCGATGGCTCACGACGCCCTGGCCGGCAAGGCGAAGCCCTCGACCCGCGAGGACATCGTGGTCCTCGAGCAGGTCCGCAAGGCCTTCGGCGGCGTCGAGGTGCTCCGCGGGATCGACCTCGTCTGCAAGCACGGCCAGACCACGTGCATCGTGGGCGGTTCGGGCGCCGGAAAGACCACGCTCCTCCGCCTCGTGGTGGCGCTCGAGAAGCCCACCAGCGGGCGCATTCTCGTCGACGGCGAAGACACGGTGCCGATGGGCGAGCGCGAGCTCAATCGGGTCCGCCAGAAGTTCGGGATGGTCTACCAGTACGCGGCGCTCCTCGACTCGATCAACGTGCTCGAAAACGTGTCGTTCCCGCTCGTCGAGCACACCAAGCTCTCGCGGGCGGAGATCCGCCAACGGATCGTCGAGAAGCTCCAGATCCTCGAGCTCGACGAGACCGTCTTGATGAAGTTCCCCGCGGAGCTTTCCGGCGGCATGCGCAAGCGCGTGGGCCTCGCGCGGGCGCTGATGCTCGAGCCGCAGATCCTCGTGTACGACGAGCCCACGAGCGGCCTCGATCCGCTCACCAGCCGAGCCGTCGACGACCTCATCGACGACACGCGCAAACGGTTCGGCGTTACGAGCCTCGTCATCACGCACGACATCGCGAGCTGCTTCAAGCTCGCGGATCAGGCGCTGCTCCTCACGAAGGGGCAGATCGCGGCGCGCGGCACGCCCGACGAGCTGGCGCACGGCGACAACGCCGACGCGCGTGAGTTCATCCGACAGTCCGGCGTCAACGTCGACGCCATTCTCGCAAGTCGAACGGCGCGTTGACGATCCGCGCGCTAGGGTAATGTTCACCTCAGCGAGGAGGCCCGCGATGCAGCCGACGTTTCCCCCGCTCCCGCCGCCCCCGCCGCCGGGCGGGTGGCCTCCGGCAGTGCCCCCGCCGGTGCCGCCCCCGCCTCCCTGGCGCCGGAGCGGGGCCGACGAGCTGCCCGCGCCTCTCGTTCGCGAAACGAAAGCCGTGGCGGCGCTCACGCTCGGCATCTTGTGCCTCGTGGGCACGGTGTGCGGAATGGGCCTCTCGCTCGGGATCCCCGCGATCATCCTGGGAGCGCTGGCCCACCGGGACATCCGCGCTGCGGGCGCCGCCGGGGGGGTCGCAAGAGGCGGTGGGTTCGCCACCGCCGGGATCATCCTGGGCTCCATCGGGTCCACCGTCTTCGTCGGCTGGGTGGCGATCGTGGCGTACACGATGTTCGCGTCCGACTCGGGTTCTGTCGCGTCCGCCACGCGAACCCCGGTGCTTCCCGTCGTCGCGCCGATGGCGCCCCCCGAGACGAGCTCCGCCGGGCACGCGGCCCATGGCTCGGTCGTCGAGCTTCACCCCTCCGCCGGCGCGCTCCGGGCTCAGCTGATTAGCCAGGCGTCATCGGCCGCTCGCGCAGGCGAGAACGTGCTCGTCGAGACCGATCTGCCGTCTTGCGAACCGTGCACCGAGATCGAGCACGCGGTCACCGAGCCCGCGGTGCTCTCGGCGCTCTCCAAGGTGCGCTTGCTCCGCGTCGACGTGCACGAGTTCCGCTCCGAACTCGCGGGGTTGCGCATGAACGAGCCCACCGTTCCCTGGTTTTATCTGCTCGACGCCCGCGGACAGCCGCGCGACGCCATCAGCGCTGACGAGTGGGACGACAACGACGCCGAGAACATCGCGCCCGTGCTCGGCGCCTTCGTTCACGGCAAGCTCCAGCCGCGACGCACGAGCTGGCGCGGCCGCACCTCTCTCTAGCTCTGGCCTAGCTCTGGCGGAGAGAGGAGAGAGGAGAGATGGGCCAATCTCCCTCTCGCTCTCCCTCCTCAAGCGATGACCTCGACCCGCCGGGCTGCCTCGCCCAGCGTGACGAACTCGTGCCCCGCCCCACGCAGCGTCTCGATCGCAGCCCGCAGCGACTCGATCTTGCGCGCGTGCGGGACGCGCACGTCGACCTGATACGGACGGAGCTCCTCGAGGCCGTCGGCGGCGTCGAGCACGTCGATGCCGTGGAGTTCGAGGTTCACGAGCGGCTCGCCGACACACCCGCGCGTGAGGACGCGCGCGAAGCGCGGCCCGCAGAGCGTGACACTCGTCCCGAGGAACGGGAGCCGGAGTCCACGAGTGACCTGCACCGGGAGCTCGATCACGCCATGCCCGCGGCGCCAGTAAGGCCGTCCCCTCCGGTACGGCCGCGTCGGCGCCGTGAGCACCGCCGGGGTGTCGATGATCGACCGGCTCACGCGCCCGCGAACGGCGATGAGGCCGATCGCCGCCGTCTTCGCCGCCCAGTACGCCGGGCACGGAAAGACCGACGAGTCGTACGCGACGCCGAGGTCTTCGAGCACCGAGAACACCTCGTCGGTGATTGTGTAGCCGGGCGCGCGGAACCCCACCGGCGCGATGCCCGTCGCGCGCTCGATGGCCTTCGCGCCCTCTTCGATCTGGCGCCGGATCTCGCGACCCCCGAGGCGCACGAGATCATAGCGGTGGTCGAGCGAGTGGTTCGCGAGCTCGAAGCCGGCGTCGCGCGCCTCTCGCAGCTTCGCCGCCGATTCGGGGCGCGAGAGGTCGGCGCCGATCGCGAAGAGCGTCAGGGGGATGGAGAGCTCGCGAGCGAGCCCCAGGAGCCGATCGATCGCCACGTCATACACCAGGGTACGCGCCGCGCCGGCCGGCTCCGGGAGCCCGTGAATCGCGAAGTAGTTCGGGATCTCGTCGAGATCGACGCTGACCGCGCAAAGTCGCATGCGCCGTCTTTCCGTGGTCTTCCGGCCGGACTACGTGCCGATCTGCTTCGCGACCTCGGCGGCCAGGTCTTCCTTGGGGCCGCGCTCGATGCCCTCGCCGAGCGAGTAACGAACGAACGCGTGGATCTTGATCTCGCCGCCGAGCTTCTTGCTCGTCTCGGCGCGGACCTTCTCGATGGTCCCCGCGGGCGGATCCCACACGTTGTCTTGCCCGAGGAGCGTGACCTCGGTGAACCACTTCGCGAGCTTGCCTTCGAGGATCTTCGGCCAGGCCGCTTCCGGCTTGCCCTCTTCCTTGAGCTGCGCGGCGAAGATCTCGTTCTGCTTGTCGATCGTCGCCTTGGTCACCTCGTCTTTGCGGACGACGGTCGGGCTCATCGCGGCGACCTGCATCGCGACGTTGTCGACGAAGGCCGTCAGCTCCGGACCCTTGGGGCCCTCGGCGTGGAGGAGCACGGCGAGCTTGCCGCCCGCGTGCACGTAGGCGTGCACGAAACCGTTCGGCTCCTTCGCCTCGAGCCCCGCCCAGCGACGGATGACCATGTTCTCGCCCGTCTTCGCCACGAGCTCGGCGCGCACCTCGTCGATCGTCTTGGGATGCTCGGGGTGCTTGTGCGCCCCGAGATCGCTGTCCTTCGGCGCCTTCGAGGCGACGTGGACGACCGATTTCACGAAGCCCTTGAAGTCGTCGCCGCGGGAGACGAAGTCGGTCTGCGAGTTGATCTCGACAATGACGCCCTTCTTGCCGTCGTCGGAGATCCAGGTCGCGACCTCGCCCTCTGCCGCGATGCGGCCGGCGCGGGAGGCCGCCTTGACGATCCCCTTCTTGAGGATCACTTCGACAGCCTTTTCCATGTCGCCGTCGGTCTCGACGAGCGCGTTCTTGCAGTCGGCCATGCCCGCCTGGGTGCGGTCACGGAGCTCTTTCACCATCGATGCGTTGATCGTTGCCATGACGGGTGTTCCTTCTCAGCTCGGGCGATCGCCGCCATCATCGCGGCGTCCGCGGCCGCCACGGATGACTTCTGCCTGCGGGCCGTCTCCGCGACGCCCGTGGTGGTCATCACGGCTGTCGCGGTTCATCGTCTCTTTGCGGCGCTGCGCGCCTTCGATGACCGCGTCGGAGATGCGCGCCGTGATGAGCTTGATCGAGCGGATCGCGTCGTCGTTCCCGGGGATCGGGTAGGTGATCTTGTCCGGGTCGCAGTTCGTGTCGGTGATGGCGATGACCGGTAGGCCGATCTTGTTGGCCTCTTGCACGGCGATCAGCTCCTTGGCGGGGTCGATGACGAACATCGCGCCGGGGAGCGAGCCCATGTTCTTGAGGCCGCCGAGGTACTTCTCGAAGCGCTCGTGCTCCTTCTCGAGGCGCGAGACTTCTTTCTTCGTAATCGACTGGTAGGTGCCGTCTTCCTTCATGCGCTCTAGGTGGCGCATGCGCTCGAGGCCCATCTTGATGGTGCGGAAGTTCGTGAGGGTGCCGCCCAGCCAGCGGTTGACGACGAAGAAGCTCGACGAGCGCGTCGCTTCTTCGCGGACGATCTCCTGGGCCTGGCGCTTGGTGCCGACCATCAAGATGTGACCGCCGCGGCCGACGGTCTCGACAACGAAGCTGTAGGCCCGCGCGAAGAGGCGGGCCGTCTGGTCGAGGTCGATGATATGGATCCCGTTCCGGGCGCCGTAGATGAACGGCCGCATCTTCGGGTTCCAGCGCTTGGTCTGGTGGCCGAAGTGAACGCCCGCGTCGAGGAGCGAGCGGAGCGGAAGGGGGAGATCGACGCGGAGCTGCGGCAGACCTTGGGCGTTGATTTCTGTATTCTGGGTCATGGTTTGCGCGTCCTTTCGGTTGGGCCTCCGCTCCCCGTCCCTTGCCAACGCAGGCCAACTTCTCTGTTCGAGGAGAGCGGCCCACGCACCGGGCAAAGGTTCGCGCGGGAGAGCGTGTGGGATGTGATGAGGTACTTGTGGGGAGCCAGCAGGGGCGCCGCCACGGTTGTCGTGGGGGCGCAAGGTACGCGCGGAGCGCAAAAAAGCAAGCTATGACCTCGGCGCATGCAGGACGCTGAAACCACACGCGTTTGCCGCACTCGCCGCGGTGGGGCCGGCGCCACCGTCGGGCCGCTCACCCTGCTCGGGCTTTGCCTCCTGAGCGGTGCTTGCGGCGGGGCTGCGGCGCGCCCGCCGATGCTCCCCCCGGAGTATGAGGAGCCGGCATCTGCGCCAGCGTCTGCGTCTGCGTCCGCGCCGGTATCCCCCGCCCCGCACGCGGGCCCTCAATCATGACCCCTGACATGACCCCTGACGAGCCCGGCGTTCGCCACGCCTTCGCCGACGTCAACGGACCGAGGCCAAGGGCCCCTACGACATCGACACGCTTCGCGACGACGTCGTCAGCAGGAGCAACCGCATGAAGTGAACCGGCGGCTCCTCGCGTTCTTGAAGCGCCCGGCAACCGCCGGCGTCGTCTGAGCGCGCCCGGCTCATCGCTTCGAGCGACTACGAGGGCGTCGATCGGCGCTCGGCCTCCGAGGCGAGCTTCTCGAGGGTGGCCTGGATGCGCTCGATGCCGAAGTCGGGCCCGAGGAAGTGCTTGGCGACGTAGCCCACTCCCGCGGCGAGCAGCACCTGACCCAGGCGCGACCCCAGGACGCTGCCGGCCGCGAAGCCGACCCCGAGAGCGGAGCCGAGCACGACGTACGGCCGCTTGCGCACTTGCTCGTCGAGCTGCACGCCAAGATTGCGGCCCACCTCTCGCAGCCGGTCGAGCTTGATTCGTCGACGCGAGCCCGGCTCGGCGCCCTCGGTCCGGCCGGTGCGCTCGCTGCGGCGCGAGCCGGCGGCCTCGTGCGGTCTCGCTTGCGACTCATCGATGTTCGTACTGTTCATGGCGTTCTCCTTGGTGGGCCGATCGCGGCCTGACTGGCCCGAGAGCCCGGTTACGCTGGAGCCCTGAGGCGGAGCGATACGGTATGTCTCCCGAGAAGCCTGAGGCTGTGCAAGACGGATGCGCACGCTCTCGTCGTAGGAGGAGAGAGACCGCGGAGGCGCAGGGTGACGGGGGGGGCTTGAGACCGAGCGACTCGCGCTCCCAGGTCGGCGTCGCCAAGCGTCCCGAGCCCGCTCCTCTCTGCTCTGCCCCCCCTCCGCGGCCAATCTCGCTGTCGGACCGTGAGCCAGAGCGGGATTCGTGAGGGCCAAAGCCGTCTGGAGGCACCCTAGTTGGGGTAGCTCGGATCCTGGATCTCTTCAGGCTCACTCGACGCGGGCTCACTCGACGTCCGGCGGTCGCTCAGGGTGCCCTCGGCGAGCGTCGCCTCGAGGCGCGCGGCGAGGCGGATGCGCTGCTCGGTCCACAGAGCGCACCAGTCGGCCATGCGACGATCGCCGCACTCGGCGCAGGTCCTTCGAAGGAGCGCCACGATCGCAAGGTTCTGCCTCATGGCGTCGAGCACCGCGCGGTAGTCGCGAAAGACGGGCGAGGGCCAGAGGTGGCCGACCCACGTCGCGGCGACCGCGACCCACGACCATACGCGCGCCGCGATCGTCTCGAGGACGACGCCCCGCGCCAGGGCCAGGTTGTCGAGATCGTCGAGCGACGCATCGGCGTGGCAAGCGACTTCGAGCAGCACCATCGCGCTGGTCACGATCTCGAGGCGCGAGGCCACCATGGTGCACCGCCGCCTCACGGCGTCTTCACCCTGGAAGAGCACGGAGAGGAGCGCGCGCTGCTCGACCTTCGCGAGGCCCGTGATGGAGACGGCGATCAAGCCTCACCCCCCAGGTGAGCCGTAGATGCAACGCATGCACCAGAACCGCGCAGCGCGCGTCCACGCGAACGAGGCGAGCATTTCCCGCGAGCTTCGAACGAAAGCTCTCGCGGGCTCGCTCGTTCGGTGCAACGCGGCGGTCGATCGAGCGCCGCGAAATGCCACGCTGTGATCATTCGTCCCCGAGCGGTCGCAGCGGGCTCGCGCCACGCAGGGGTCGCGCTAGCCTCGCACCGGAATCGTCATGGCCGAGGGATTGCCCGCCGCGCTCACCGCCGTTCTCGCAGCGGCACTGGCGCGCGAGCTTCGCGCCACCTGGCACCAGATCAACGAGGCGTATTTCCGGGGCGCGCTCCTCACGCCGACGCTCGAGCTCGTAGCCGCCCGGTCGACGCTCGGTCGGTGGGTACCTGGCACGCGCACCGTCGAGGTCTCGCTCTCTCTCGCGATCGAGAAGCCGTGGGGCGTGGTCGTCGAGGTGCTCAAGCACGAGATGGCGCACCAGTACGTCCACGAGATCCTCGGCGAGAGGTCGCAGACGCCGCACGGCGCGGCCTTTCGCGATGCGTGCGCTCGTCTCGGGGTCGACGGTCGCGCGGCCGGAATGCCGGCAGCGCCGGCCGACGAGCCCGACGAAACCGAGGAGAAGGTCGTCGTTCGCATCTCTCGCTTGCTCGCCCTCGCCGAGAGCCCGAACCGGCACGAGGCCGAGGCCGCCATGGCCGCCGCGCAGCGGCTGATGCTCAAACACAACCTCGACACGGCGGTCGACTGCGCGCGCTCGGGCGCCGGGCGCGCCTACGGCTTCGCGCATCTCGGGCGGCCGACCGGCCGCGTCGGCGAGCACGAACGCCTCGTCGCCATGATCCTCGGCAAACACTTCTTCGTCGAGGCGATCTGGGTGCCGGTCTATCGACCTCGCGAGGGCAAGCGCGGCAGCGTGCTCGAGATCTGCGGGACGCCGGCGAACCTGGCCATCGCGGAGTACGCGCACGGCTTCTTGCTCGGCACCGCCGAGCGCCTCTGGAGCGATCACAAGCGGGCGCGCGGGTTGGCCAGCGATCGCGAGCGGCGCACGTATATGGCCGGGGTGATGACCGGCTTCGCCGACAAGCTCGCGCGCCAGGAAGCAACATGCCGCGCCGAGGGGCTCGTCTGGGTGAAGGACGGCGACCTCGGAGGGTACCTTCGCCGGCGGCATCCTCACGTGCGGCACGTGCGGCACGCGGGGCAGCGCCGCACCGACACCTGGGTGCACGGCCGCGAGGCGGGGCGGCAGATCGTCCTGCACAGGCCGGTCGAGGGCGCGGTCACGTCGCGAGGTCGCCTCTTGCCGGCGAAGGGCTGACGTCCGCCCCGCCGCGATCACCGGAGCGTTCGATCGAGCGACCCGCTCAGCGGAAAGCGTAGAGCTATGCTTGTCGAGTGAAGGACGACGACAAGCCGAGCAGCGCGGAGGTGGCCACGAAGTTCAAGCAGTACCTTTTCCCGAGCAATGCCACCTACTACGGCGACGCGCTCGCGATCGAGAGCGCCTCGGGCATCCGTGTTCGCGACTACGACGGTCGCGAGTACCTCGACTTCTTCGGCGGCATCCTGACAATCAGCGTCGGGCACGCGCACCCGAAGGTGAACGCGGCGGCAATTGCGCAGCTCCGGCGGCTCGGCCACGTCTCGACGCTCTATCCGACGCTGGCCCTCGCGGAGCTCGCGGAGAAGCTCGTGCGGCTCGTCCCGGGCAAGCTCGAACGCGCGTTCTTTTGCACCAGCGGCACCGAGGCCGACGAGACCGCCGTCGCCCTCGCGCAGGTGCACACCGGACGGCAGGAGATCGTCGCCCTCCGCCACGGGTCCTCCGGGCGCTCGATGCTCGGCCAGTCGCTCACGGGGCACTCCAAGTACCGCGTCGTGCCGTCGCAAGTGGCCGCCGTGAAGCACGCGCACGCGCCCTATTGCTACCGGTGCCCCTTCGGCCTTCGCTTCCCGAGCTGCGAGCTGCGCTGCGCCGACGACATCGAAGAGCTGATCCAGACGACGACCACGGGGGTGATCGCGGGCTTCATCGCCGAGCCGATCCTCGGAGTGGGCGGCGTCATCACGCCGCCGCCCGGGTGGTTGAAGCGGGCCACCGACATCGTCAAGCGATACGGCGGCGTCTTCATCTGCGACGAGGTCCAGACCGGCTTCGGGCGAACGGGCTCGATGTGGGGCGTCGACGGCGAGGGCGTCGACCCCGACATCGTGACGATGGCCAAGGGAATCGCCAATGGATTCCCGATCAGCGCGGTAGTCACCACCACGGCGATCGCGAGCGCCTGGCAGGGAGGCAACATCGCGACCTTCGGCGGCAACCCGGTGTCTTGCGCGGCCGCGAGCGCGACCATCGACGTCCTTCGCGAGGAGGGGCTCGTCGAGAACGCCGCGTCGACGGGGGCGCACCTGAAGGGCGGGCTCGAGGCGCTCAAGCGCCGCCACGCCACCATTGGCGACGTTCGCGGGCGCGGGTTGATGCTCGGGCTCGAGCTCGTGCGCGACGAACCGGCCGGCGATCGAACGCCCGCCGTCGACGCGACGCTCCGCGTGCTCGAAGAGACGAAGAAGCGCGGGCTGCTCGTGGGGCGTGGCGGTCTCTACGGGAATGTCGTCCGCGTGGCGCCGCCTCTCGTCGCAACGCGACGCGATGTGGACGACGCCCTCACGATCCTCGAGGCGTCGTTCGCGGCGATCGGTGCGGTCGGTTCATCTGCAGGTTGAGCATCACCTGACCGGCCGGCGTTCCTTCACGGCGACTCCCCTCGGCTCGCTCGGCTCGCTCGCTCTTGAGCGCCAGCCGCCGTGATCTCTTCTCGGCGAGCTCCGGCGTCTCTCCCGTGCCGCGCGCCACCCACGCGAGCGCCACGGCGGGCGCGCGCGCCCAGTGCTCGTAGATCTTCGCGAGTTCGAGGCGAATGGCAGGATCGTCGACCGCTGCCGCGAGCGCCTCGAAGTCGGCCAGGGCCTGGGCGCGGTCGCCTCGTGCCTTGGCGATCTCCGCGCGTGCACGTAGCGGCGCGTGGCTCGGCGCGCAGCCCGGCGCGAAGCTCGATGGGGAGCCGCCGCGGTCCACCGCGGCCTCGGCGGCGGCCAGGGCCTGGTCGAGGGCGCCCGCGCGACGGAGCGTTCGCGCGAGGCCCGCGAGGTCTTCGGGGGCGAGGCGGCTCTGCACCGGCAGCGGCTCGCCATAGAGCCCGACGAGGGCCGCCATCGCCACGACGTCCCACGCGTTGTGCTCGATGACCCCGAGGAGCGCGCGCGCGTCGCCGCTGTGCAGAAAGTGCAGGTAGCAAGCGGCGACATCGCCCGACGCCACGTCGTCGATGCGCTCGAAGCCGAGAATGTCGCGCTCGAGGGCGGTCAGCTTGCAGGCCCCCGCGCTCCGTCGCGTGCGCTCCTTGTGCACGCGACGGGCCACGTGCAGGAGGTCGAGGTGAGGCGGCTCGACGGGCGCCGCGACGCGCGCCATCACGAAGCGCGTGCGAAGCAGCGGCAAATCGAAGCTCTTGCCGTTGAACGTCACCAGCATCGACGCCGCGGCGATGCGGTCGCGCACGCGCTCGAGCATGGGCGCCTCTTCGCCGAGGGCGCGTACGAGGATCTGCTCGAGGACGAGCGCCGGCCCGTCCCACCACGCGAGGCCAACGAGGAACGCGACGGTGCCGGCGCCGCCCGAGAGGCCCGTGGTCTCGGTGTCGAGATACAAGGCGCCCGCCGGGTCGCACGGGGCCAGCGCGGGGTCGAGCGCCAGGAGGGCCAGGAGCTCGGGGCTGGCGTCGCGCGCACAGGCGACCGGCGCGTGTCCCGTTCGATGGGCTCCAGACAGGCGCTGCACTCTGACGTGGAGGGGCCCGACGGGAGAGTCCAGCGTGACGAAAGGCAGCTCGCACGTGTCGACCGGAGGCGGCGGCAGCGGCGCCCTTCGGGCGCTTCGCTCGAGGGTCGCCTGGATGCGAGCACGGAGGTCGTCGAGGAGGCTGGCGCGGGCCCCACCCGACGACGGCGCGCCCGGCAAGGCCGCAGCGAACGCCGGGGCCGTGGCGCTCGCCGGCGACGTCGACAGTGACATCGCCCGAGGCGTCCGCCCGGCCGTCTCGAGGCTCGAGAGCTTGCTTGCGAGGGAGCGTGCAGCCACAGCCCCCCTACAGTACCTGGGAACATCGGTTCAGTGAAGCTCACTGCCGGCGTGCTGGACGCCGACCCCAGCGATCCCTCGCCGGATGGCGGCCCAGGGCGCATCGTCACGCAGGACGACGGTCGCCTCCCTACTCGCGCTGCGTTCGCTGCCAGCCCGCGGGTCTGCGATCCGGGAGATTCCGAGCTTTCGCCAGAGGGCGTCGAGGTCCGGGTTCTGGCCGCGGACGGCCCAGGACCCGTAAGCGGCCGTGAGCTCGTGGTTGGTCGCGGCGGCGTCGCCGTCGCGAAGAAAGTCCGCGACGCGCGACGCGTGGGTGCCGTCGCCCTCGCGGTCGAGGACGGCGCGGATGACGTCGTCGAGCGAATGGGCGCCCCCGCTCGCGGCGCGGACGTTCACGTCCGCCAGGAAGGCGAACAGCGCCCCTCCCCAGTACGTCGAGTCGGTGTCGTCCCGCTCCTCGAGCTCCGGGGCATCGCCGGTCGCCCGGAGACCGCGAGGCATCTCGCGCACGAAGTGAGACCAGAGCTCAGCCTCGGTCATCCACCCGGCGCGCTCGCGAGCGATCGGCTCGTAGTAGGTCGCGAGCCCTTCTTCGAGCCAGTGGCCTTCGCCGACGAAGGACGGCGTGCCCAGGTGAAAGAGCTCGTGAACGACCACCCACTCGTCGTGGACGCTCGACGCGGGCGTCGCGTCGCCGACGAGGAGCGCGACCGACGCGCCCGCGAGCGACATGACCCGGCCGAAGACGACCGAACGCGAGCCGCGAACGGGCACGACGAATACGGTCGCGTCGACCGGGAACCGGCCGAAGAGGCCCGCGACGCACGACGCGCTCTCGACGACGAAGCCGGCGACGCCCTGATCGCCCATCGCGAGAGGGGGACCGAGGAGCGCCAGCTCGACGCGCGCGCGCGAGCCAGGGATGGCGAGCTGCGCGCGGCGGATCGCTCCGAACGCGGTGAAGCTCGCCTCGCCGAGCTCGCGGGCCGCGAAGACGTAACCGCCCTCCGGATCGCGCCGGAGGCCGGTGGCGAAGCGGGCGACGTCCGGTCCCGCCACGCGCACGCGAACGACCGCGTCGCCCATGGGCCTGGGGCGCAGCATGAAGGTCGAGGCGCGGCCGATGATCGCGTCGCCGACGCGTCGGTCACAATCCATGCGGTGGCAAGCCGCCGCGACGGCGTCGAGATCGAGGTCGTATCGAATCGTGCAACGCGTCCGGCACGACGGCGGCGCGAGCCAGGCGTCTCCCTCGCGGGCGAGCGGCGTCGTGTCCGCCCCTCGCGCGAGAACGACCTCGCGCACCGACCCAGCCGCCTCTGGCGCGACCAGCCGATCGCCGGGCGAGCCTTCGAACGTCGCCTCGACCTTCAGAGTCCACGATCCGTCCGGGGGCGGCGTGATCTCGTACGAGTACACCGCCCCGGCCGGCGCCGGCGTCCGGGGCGCGCACGCCGAGAGCACGAACGTGGAAAGAAAGATCGCCGCAGCGGCCTGAAGCGACATGGCTCGCGTCCTCATGGCCGTCGCCTCACTCCAGAACGGCGGGACCCCCGCGAAGGGCCGCGCCAAGCATGTCCTCCATGCCCATCGCCAGCGTCGCCGGAATCTCCGACGGCAGAAAGAGGCGGGCCTCGGTGATCTCGAGGGGATTCTGCGGCGCGCGCGTCGGCGGGTCGATCAGGCACTCGACCACCACCGTGACGCCGTGAAAGCGGGGGTCGCGATCGGGGCGCGAGTACACCCCGACGACGCGGACGATCTCGCAGCGGTCGACGCCCGCCTCTTCGGCGAGCTCGCGCGCGATGCTCGTACGAAGCGTCTCGCCCCACTCGAGGGTGCCGCCAGCGAGCGCCCACTGGCCCATGTCGGCCCGGCGAATGAGGAGCCAGCGCCCGTCGGCGGTTCGGGCCGCTGCCGCGATCCCGATGATTGGGCGGCGAAGGAGGTGCCGCGCCGCCTCTTTGAAGATCGCGAACGCCGCAGCGGGGATTCGAAATCGAGCCATGAGATCGGTGCCCCCTCGGGTGCGTCGAGAGTGTTCGGGGAAGCGCGCCACCCTAGTCGACCCGCTCCGCCGCCGCTGTCCGAATTCCGCCTCCTCGAAACCGATTCGAAACCGAGTGCAGTGCTCAGTCCGAAAGCCGTTGCAGCGGGCGCCCTTGGGAGGATACCGACAGTTACCATGCTCACGCTGAGGCACTTCAACGTCATTCCGCGTCTGCCACCCAACCTCGAGCGCCTGCGAGAGATCGCCTACAACCTGTGGTGGTCGTGGGCTCCCGTCGGCCAGGATCTCTTCATCCGGCTCGACCCGGCCCTCTGGGAAGACGTTCACGGGAACCCGATCGAGCTTCTGGCGCGGGTCGATCAGGAGCGCCTGAACGAGGCCGCCAGCGACGACGCGTTCACCAGCCACCTCGACGCGGCCTGGCAGACGTTCCAGCGCTACATGCAGCGCGAGGGCTGGTTCTCGCGCTCGTTCCCCGACGCAGCTGGCGCGCGTATCGCGTACTTCTCGATGGAGTACGGGATCCACGAGTGCCTGCCGATCTATTCCGGAGGCCTCGGGGTTCTCGCCGGCGATCACCTGAAGACGTCGAGCGACCTCGGGATACCGCTCGTGGGCGTGGGTCTCGCGTACGCCGAAGGGTACTTCCGGCAGGTGTTGAACACCGACGGCTGGCAAGGCGAGAAGTACCCGATCAACGACTGGCACCGGATGCCGGTGTCGCCCGTGCTCGACGGCGCGGGGAAGCGCCTCGTCATCCACGTGAAGTACCCGACCGGCACGGTGCACGCGCAGCTGTGGAAGGTGCAGGTCGGCCGCGTGCCGCTCTACCTGCTCGACGCGAACCTGAAAGAGAACGCCGAGGCCGACCGATCGATCACCGGCCCGCTTTACGGCGGCGATCAGGAGTTCCGCGTCCGCCAGGAGATCATGCTCGGCATCGGCGGCATGTACGCCCTCGAGGCGCTCGGCCTCTCGCCGACGGTCTGCCACATGAACGAGGGGCACTCGGCGTTCCTCGCCATCGAGCGCATCGGCCGCGTAATGCGCGAGCGGGGCGTCTCGTTTCAGGTGGCCTCCGAGGCGAACAGCCCGGCCAACGTCTTCACCACACACACGCCGGTGCCCGCCGGCAACGACGCCTTTCAGCCCGACCTCGTTCGCAAGTACCTCGAGCCCTACCGCGCCGATCTCGGCCTCTCCGAGAGCGACATGCTCGGCCTGGGCCGGGTCGACCCGCGCGATCAAGCGGCTCCCTTCTCGATGCCCGTGCTCGCCATCCACACGTCGGACCACTACAACGGCGTGAGCGCGCTCCACGGCGAGGTCTCGCGAAAGATGTGGTCGGGGCTCTGGCCCGATCTGCCGACCGACGAAGTGCCGATCGAGTCGATCACCAACGGCGTGCACACCGCGTCGTGGGTCGCGTCCGAGATGGGCGCCCTCTTCACCCGGTACCTCGGCCCGCGGTGGGTCGAGCAGTGCGACGACAAGGAGCTGTGGGCGCGCACGTCGGAGATCCCCGACGCGGAGCTCTGGCAAGTGCACGAGCACCGCCGCCACCGCCTGGTGCAGCACGCGCGGCGCTGGCTACGGGCGGCGGCCGAGCGACGAGCCGCCCCCCCCGAGGAGCTCGAGCTCGCCGACGAAGTGCTCAACCCGAACGCGCTGACCATCGGCTTCGCCCGACGCTTCGCGACCTACAAGCGCGCGAACCTGCTCTTCACCGACGTCGAGCGCGTCCGCCGTCTCCTGACCGACACCGATCGCCCGGTGCAGCTGGTCTTCGCGGGCAAAGCGCATCCGCAAGATCGCGGCGGCAAGGAGCTGATCCGCTCGATCATCCACTCGAGCCGCGATCCCGGCCTGCGCGGTCGCGTCGTCTTCCTCGAGGACTACGACATTCGCATGGCGCGCGCCCTCGTGAGCGGCGTCGACGTGTGGCTCAACACACCCCGACGCCCCTACGAGGCGAGCGGCACCAGCGGCATGAAAGCCGCCGCCAACGGAGCGCTCGGCCTGAGCGTCCTCGATGGCTGGTTCGCAGAGGCCTGGCGCGACCACGGCTCCGAGGTCGGCTGGGCGATCGGCAACGGCGAAGAGTATCCCGACAGCAGCGGCGACGCCCGCGAAGCCGAACTGCTCTACGACGTGCTGGAGCGCGAGCTCGTACCGCTGTTCTTCACGCGGACCGGAACCGACCGCATCCCGCGTGGATGGATCAAGCGAATGAAGACCACGATCGGGCACCTCGTGCCGCAGTACAACACCGCGCGCATGGTGCGCGAGTACGCAAGGCGGTTCTACGTGCCGTCGATCAAGCTGGCGCAGAAGCTCACCGACGGCGATCTCGCCGGCGCCAAGTCGCTCACTACGTGGAAGAACCACGTGCACGCGGCGTGGCCGAGCGTGGCGGTTCGCAACGTCCAGCTCGATTCGCCCGAAGAAGTGGCCGTCGGGGTGCCGGTCCGCGTATCGGCGACCGTGCAGCTCGGAGCCCTCACGCCGAAAGACGTCGCGATCGAGCTCTACCACGGGCCGACCAACGGAGGGCACGAGGTCACCAAGGGCACCATCGTGCGCATGACGGCCCTCGACCGGACGACCGACGGCGCGTGGCGATTCGCGGGAGAGATCCCGACGGCCGAGAGCGGTGCGCACGCGTTCGCGGTGCGCGCCGTTCCGTACAACGAGGCCATGAGCCACCCATACGAGACGTCGCTGATTCGCTGGGCGTAACCGCCGGCTGTGCCATCTTCGTCGGCATGACCGAGCAGACGGGTGAGCACGGGCGCGAGGCGAACGGGCCGGGGTCGAACGCGCCGGGCGAGCGAGTCGTCACGTTCGCCCCGGCGACGGGGGCCCCTCTCGCCGATCTCGCGGTAGCGTCGGCCGACGAGGTGCGGCGCGTCGTCGCGCGCGCGAGGCGCGCGCAGCAGGCGTGGGCCGTCCTGCCCGTCGAAGAGCGCGCGCACCGCCTGTTACGCCTGCGCGACGCGCTCGCCGAGCACATCGACGACCTCGTGGACACGCTCTCGCTCGAGTGCGGCAAGCCCCGTCAGGAGGCGCTCGTGCACGAAGTGATGCCGCTGCTCGACTTCACCGGCTGGATCGCCGAGCGCGCGCCCCGAGCGCTCGCCCCCGAGGGCACGACGCTGCATCTCATGAAGCACCGCACGGGCGAAGTGCGTCACGTGCCGCGGGGGGTGATCGCCGTGATTTCGCCCTGGAACTTCCCGCTGCTCATTCCGATGGCGACCGTCGTCGAGGCGCTCGCCGCCGGGAGCGCGTGCGTGGTGAAGCCGAGCGAACTGACGCCGCTCGTGCTGCTCCAGGCCAAGGCGATCTACGACTCGACCGGTCTACCGGAAGATCTCTTCGGCGTCGTCGTGGGCACGGGCGCGACGGGGCAGGCGCTCGTCGATGCAGGGATCGACCACTGCGTGTTCACCGGCGCCGTCGCGACGGGGCGCAAGGTCGCCGCCGCGTGCGGAGCGCGTCTCGTACCGTGCACGATGGAGCTCGGCGGCAAAGCGCCGCTCGTCGCGTGCGAAGACTGCGACCTCGAACGGACCGCGAGAGCCATCGTCTTCGGCGGGTTCGCCAACAGTGGTCAGGCGTGCGTCGCCGTCGAGCGGGTCTACGCGCACCAGGCCATCTACGCGCATCTCCTCGCGCGCGTGCGCGAGCTCGTCGCGGAGCTGCGGCAGGGCGATCCCGCGCGCGGCGACGTCGACCTCGGCGCCATCATCTTCTCCGAGCAGCTCGCCGTCGCCGAGCGCCACGTCGACGACGCCGTGAAGAAGGGCGCCCGCGTCGTGTGCGGGGGCAAGAGGCTTCCCGGTCCGGGACTCTTCTTCGAACCGACGGTCCTGGCCGACTGCGATCACTCGATGACGGTCATGAGGACCGAGATCTTCGGGCCGATCGTCCCCTTCATGCGCGTCCAGTCCGAAGACGAGGCGGTCGCCCTCGCCAACGACTCGACGCTCGGTTTGAATGCCTACGTGTTCACGAAGAACCGTGCGGCCGCGCGGCGACTGGCCGAACGCCTCGAAGCAGGCAGCGTGGTGGTCAACGACGTCTGGAGCAACTACGCGACGGCCGAGGCCCCGTTCGGCGGCATCAAGCAATCGGGGTTCGGCCGCGTGCACGGCGAGCAGTCGCTCCGCGACCTCTGCGACACGAAGTACGTGAGCTTCGACCGCCTGCACCCGCTCTCACGCGATCCGGTCTGGTTTCCGTACACGGCCAGGAGCTACGCGTGGCTCCGCCGCGGAGCCGGGCTCCTCTTCGGCCACGGCTCGCTGGCGAAGCGAGTCGGTAGCCTGTTCTGATCCTCGCGACGCGCCGAGGCGACGACGTCGGCATCGAGCCATCGCCCGAGGCCCCCCGTCGGGAGCGTTTTGCGGGCGCGCGTCACGTTGCCCGTGCTACGGACGAGCGTACGGTAAGCAAGTGCGAGGCTTCGTCGACCTGCACTGTCACTGGGTCGCGGCCATCGACGACGGCGCGCGGACCAGCGAGGAGAGCCTGGCGATGCTGCGCGGGCTTCATCAGGCCGGCTTCGACGCGGTCGTCGCGACCCCCCACATGCGCCCGGGGATGTTCGACAACGACCGGCTGGCCATCGAGCGCGCGTTCGCTGCGATGCAGCCGGTCCTGGCCGCCGCCGGGGACCTGCCCTCCGTGCACCTGGGGAGCGAGCACTTCTTCGACGACGTCGTTTACGGCCGCCTCGTGCGCGGCGAGGCCGTCCCGTACCCTCGCTTGCCTCGCTTGCCGCTCGTCCCCCTCGCCGCTGCGCCGCGAGAGGCCGGGTCCCCGGCCACGGCGTCGACGCGACGCCCCGTGCTCATCGAGTTCGGTCCTGCGGCCTTCCCGGCCCGCCTGCAGCACCGGCTCTTCGATCTGCAGCGCGCGCAGCTCGTACCCGTGATCGCCCATCCCGAGCGCTACGAGCCGGTATGGCGCGACGACGCGTGCCTCGACCCCCTGCTCGACGCGGGGGCCCATCTGCTGCTCGATCTCTGCAGCCTCGTGGGCAAGTACGGCCGGGCGCCGCAGCGCGCGGCCGAGAAGCTCCTCGAAGACGACGCCTACGAGGCCGCCTGCTCGGACGCGCACAAACCGCGCGACATCGAGACGGTGGTGCAGGCCATCGAGCGCCTCCACGAGCTGGTCGGCTCCGCGGAGGCGCGCCGATTGCTCGCAGAGGGGCCGCGGGCGATCCTCGGGTCTCGAGACGACGACGGGTGAGGGACACGGCGCGGAGATGAGGGAACGAATCGGGGTCATCGGTCTCGGGTACGTGGGCCTCCCGGTCGCGCTCGCATTCGCGCGTCGGTTTCCGGGCACGGTGGGGTTCGACATCCACCGTGAAAAGGTCGACGAGCTCCCTCATCGAAGGCGACATCACGGTGAAGAACGCCCGCGTCGGCGTGCTCGGGCTAACCTTCAAAGAAGACTGCAACGACATCCGGAACAGCAAGGTGCCCGACATCTTGCGAGAGCTCCGGAGCTTCGGGATAACGCCAAGGGTCCACGACCCAATCGCCAGCCCGGCCGAGGCGATGCGCGAGTACGGCGTGCGGCTCGTGCCCGTCGAAGAGCTCGTGGGTCTCGACGCGGTCGTGCTCGCGGTATCGCACAAGTGGTACCTCGGGCTCGGCCAGCCCGGGATCCAGGCGATGATCCGCGACGGCGGGGTCCTGGTTGACGTGAAGAGCGTCCTCGACCCGTCGCGCGCGGCGCGGCGGATCCGGTACTGGAGCGTGTGACGCGGCGGATGAGCCCGTGCTATTACGCCCCCAACTATCGTGGGGTCGGTGCGATTCGAACCTTCCAAGACTGCGAGCGGCCCTTCCGGAGATGCACGGACGGCGCCCGCACACGGCTTCTTGAGGCGCCACGCCCTCAAGTTCGTGGCGTCGTTCGTCATCACGTGCGGCATCGTCTTCACGATCCACAAGGGGGGCTTGAAGTTCCTCCCCGAGGGTGGCGACTTCCAGCACGTGCGCGCCTGGACGATCCCGGCCTACGTCGTGACGCTGTTCGCCGTCGCCTGGTTCCGCAGCGTGCGGTGGCGGTTCCTGCTCCGTTCGATCGCCGAGGTGCCGAAGAAGCGGCTCTTCGCGGTGTCGGCGGTCGGCTTCGCGGCAATCCTGCTCCTGCCGTTCCGGCTGGGCGAGATCGTCCGGCCGTACATGATCCGGACGCCACCTGGGGAGCGTGAAGTCGGGACCGGCCGCCCGATCTCGCTGACGGCAGCGACAAGCTCGGTCGTGGCTGAGCGCATCATCGACGGGCTCTATCTGAGCATCGTCCTCGCGCTCGCGCTCTTCTTCGTGCCCACGGTCGAGCCGCTGCCCGACAGGGTCGTGGGGCTGCCGGTGACTGTCGCGCACGTTCGCCTGAGCGGCTACGCGATGCTCGCCCTCTTCACCACGGCCTTCGTTACGATCGCGGTCTTTTACTTCGCGCGCTCCTGGGCCCATCGAACGACCCTTGCCGTGGTCGGCAAGATCTCGATGAAGCTTGCCGAGCGACTTGCGGGAATGGCCGAAAAGTTCGCGGATGGATTGCATGTTTTCAGTCGCGGACGCGACGCTCTCGCGTTTCTCGGCGAGACCACGCTGTACTGGCTCTCCAACGCCCTCGGCATGTGGCTGCTGGCGTGGGGGTGCGGCGTCGTTCACGCCGATGGGTCGGCGCCGACCTTCGGCGAGGCGTGCGCGCTCATGGGCATGCTCGGCTGCGCCGTTTTGATCCCGGGCCCGCCCGGACTGCTCGGGGTGTTTCAGGCGGGCATCTATGCCGGCATGACGATGTTCTACCCGACCAGCGTCGTCACCTCGGCGGGGGCCGCTTACGTCTTTCTCCTGTACGCGACGCAGTTCGTCAATCAGGTCGCGCTCGGCGGAATCGGCCTCGCAATCGAGCGCGGCCACGGTCTCCGCGACCTTGAAGAAGCCGAGGGATTGGCCCCGGCCCCCGCCGAGAACTGAGCGAAAGTTGGCCCCGAGGCGCCCGTCCAGGTAGGCGCTGGTCCATGGGCTGGGGCTCCACGAAGGGCGCGTTCTTCGGCAGCCTGTCAGGGGTGCTGGTGGCGGCCGCCATCGCGGCGACGGCTCCCGGCGCGAGCGCGAAGTCGACCTACGAGTCCCCCTACGGCTACGACCGGACGTGGAATGCCGCGCTCCGGCTGGTGCGCGTCGACAACGGCTGGAAGGTCACGGAGAAGGACGCCGCCAACGGGTACCTGCTCTTCGAGTACGCGTCGCCCGAGAGCAGCAAGGCGAGCGCCGGGTCGCTCGAGCTCGTGCGCAGCCGGGACGTCGACTCGTCCGCCGTGAGCGTCCTCGTGCAGCTCCCTCAGATGCCGCACTATCACGAGCAGGTGATCCTCGACGCGCTCGCCTCGAAGATGCGGCGGGAATATGGCGACGCCCCCGAACACCGGCCGCCTCCCCCGCCGCCCAAGGACCCCGCCCCGGATGGGGGCCCCCCCAACGGCGACGACTAGCCGCGGCGCAGCTATCCGCGTCCTGTTCATCGGCGTCGCCGATGACCTGGCGAGCTTTGCTGACCGGCACGTCGGCGTCTCGAGTAGGGTCGTCAGCCTCGCGGATAGGCGAGTTCCTCGCGCCCGCGGAGCGGTCGGCTTCGCTGGTGGACACATCTGCCAGGCGAGCCGATTGGGCCGCTTCGCTGGTGGACGCATCTGCCAGGCGAGCCGATTGGCCCGCCTCGCTGGGGGACGCATCTGCCAGGCGAGCCGATTGGCCCGCTTCGCTGGGGGACGCATCTGCCAGGCGAGCCGATTGGCCCGCTTCGGTGATCGATGGGTTCCTCGGGGGAGCCGATCGGATCACGGCGTAGACGGTCGCTTCGTTAGGCGGAGCGGATCGGCCTCCTCATCTTTGCGACGAACGGGTCTCCTGCGCTAGAGCGAGCGGACCTTCGCTGGACTCGGTCGGGTGGGCTTCGCCGCAACAACGGAAGCCGATCTGGTAGTAGCGGAACGTCTCGTTGTGGGCCGTGGTCATCGGGCGGCATCGCGTGCGCACCGGGCCCCAGTAGCCGCCCTTCAAGCCGCTCTGGAACGGCTTGCCCGCCTGCGACACGTTGACGACCCATTCGTCGACGTTCCCGACCATGTCGTGCACCCCGTAGGGGCTGACGCAAGAGTTGCGCGTCCCGCTCGGTTCGCGCTGATCTAGCCGGGCCAGCTCCAGGGCCGACGTCTTCGGATCGAAGATGCGGACGGCGTCCGGCAAGATGTACGGCTTGTCGATGTTGCACGCCTGGTCGTCGCGGGCATACCCGTCGCCATAGGGGTACGGCTTGCGGTCTTGCCCTTCGCACGAGAGCGTCCACTCGGTATCGGAGCACAGGCGCTTCCCGGCCCCCTCGCAGGCTGCCTTCGCATCGTACCAGCTGGCCATGGCCACCGGCGTCGCGCCGGCGTAGTTCGGCCACTCGTACCGGTCGACACAGAAGTGCTTGTGTTCGGTCTTCATCGAGCACTTGCTCGACGTGGCCGCCCGGGCGAACTCGGCGCACTGCAGCTTGGTCGCCGGATCGAGCCAGCGGACGCACCTTTGCTCGACGTACGGGCAGTAATCGCCCTCGACTTCGACCATTCCCGTCGGGCAGTTCGTGGCCGTGGGAACGGCCTCGGGCGTCGGCCGAGCGAAGCTCCCGAGGAGCGAAAGGTCGTGCGTCCGGGCCGGCGGCAGGAGCCTGAGAGACGAGCGGGCCGCGGCTGGCGACCCCGGCTCGACGGCCCCCGAGCCGCGCGAGCGGCCCCGGTCGGCCGCATGCGAACGGGCCGTCACCGTGGCGACAGCCAGCATCATCAGAAAGCACCCGAACAGACTCAACGCCCGATTGCGACGCATGGAGCTACCGCCTGCGCGTGACGAGCACGCACAATCCCGTCGCAGCTCCCGGATGCGCGGCGCACTGCGCGTCGTGACGGGGGCCGCCTACCAGACGACACTTCTCTTGGACGAAGGGCTCACCAAAAAAGTGAATCCCGAAGACTGAATAAGCAAGCCGCGATCCGTGTCTCAAAAAGGGAAATCGAAGAGCCTCAAAGTGGGTGTTCGGCCCTCCGACGAGCCGGTATGGCTACCCCCTGCGACTCGCACATCCGGCGGCAAACTCCGCACGAAACCTTTCCTCTCGACGCCGCTCGATGCCGCAAACCAAGCGTATAGGCCCGCGACTCGCGCGGTCACGTTTGTTGCGGTGAGTGTGCGCAAGGGCCGCGAAGTTTGCGCGTGACGGACCCCTAACGGGACTTGGGTGTCAGAGCATCGCGGTGCGCATCACCGCGAACACAAGATCGCGAAGGCCGCTTCGCGGCTCACGTCGTCGTCATCAATCGACGTCCCTTCCGAGAAGCAGCCTCGGACGCACCGCGCCAATGCCCGCCCCGAAGCACACTCGACGACCCGGCCGTCGGAGCATCGATAGCGGTCCCCCTCCTCGCAAGGCCGGTCGGGTTCACCGCGAGCCGCGGCTGGCGCCGCACCTGCGGGCGGCGGCGTCGTAGCAAGCGGCGGCGTCGCCGCAGGGACCACTGGCATCGCAAACGAGCCCGCATCCGGGGCCGGCGCGCAGAGCTGGGCCACTGCCAGCCCGCGCTCTACGACGATTTCGGCTCCGTCGGCGGCGCAGCCGGCGCCGCACTCCCCGACGGGGTCCCACGGGCAGACACACTCGGCCGCCGGGCCGGGGCAGGGCATGCGGGACGAAGGAAGCGTAGCCAGCCGCGACGCGGAGACCGTACCCTCTTCGCAGCGCGCCAGGCCGTCGGGGCAGTCGGTGGCGCCCAGGGGCATCGGGCCCGGAGCGGTAGGGGTGGGCGCCCCCAGTCCGCGCTCGGCGAGCCACTCGCGCGTGCAGCCGCGCTCGCACCCACCCGATGCCAGGGCCAAGGCGATCGCCATCGGCGCGGACCCTGCTATGCGCGACCGGGCCCCCGCCGTGAAGCGTGCCCGGCAACATCCGGGGGGGCCGACTCGCGCCTGACGACGCATCGCGGCGACCAGACCCAGACGCCCGTCAGCTCTCGATGAAGCTCTTCAGCTGCTTGCTGCGGGAGGGGTGCCGCAGCTTGCGGAGCGCCTTGGCCTCGATCTGGCGGATGCGCTCGCGCGTGACCTCGAAATCCTGACCGACCTCTTCGAGCGTGTGATCGCTCTTCTCTCCGATGCCGAACCGCATGCGAAGGACCTTCTCTTCCCTCGGCGTCAGCGTCTTCAGGACTTTGCGGGTCTGCTCGGCGAGGTTCATGTTGATGACCGCCTCGGCCGGCGACACGACGCTCTTGTCCTCGATGAAGTCGCCCAGGTGCGAGTCCTCTTCTTCGCCGATGGGGGTCTCGAGACTGATGGGCTCCTTGGCGATCTTCAGGACCTTGCGGACCTTGTCGAGCGGCAGCTCCATCTTCTCGGCGATCTCTTCGGGGGTCGGCTCGCGGCCGTACTCCTGAACGAGGTACCGGCTCGTCCGGATCAGTTTGTTGATCGTCTCGATCATGTGCACCGGGATACGGATGGTGCGGGCCTGATCGGCGATGGCCCGGGTGATGGCCTGGCGGATCCACCACGTGGCGTAGGTCGAGAACTTGTAGCCGCGCTTGTACTCGAACTTGTCGACGGCCTTCATGAGGCCGATGTTCCCCTCCTGGATGAGATCGAGGAACTGCAGACCGCGGTTCGTGTACTTCTTCGCGATGCTGACCACGAGGCGCAGATTGGCCTCGACGAGCTCGGCCTTCGCCTTGTCAGCGATGCGCTCTCCCTCGCGGATCGACTCGTACGACTCGCGCAGCTCCTTGACGTCGAGCTGGAGCTCCTCCTCCACCTTCTTCAGGTTCTTCTGCGCGGCGGAGTGCGCGCCGAGGACATCGTCTGGCGTGAGACCGTACTTCTTCTTGTACTTCCGCTCGGCCCCGGCGTCGGCGCGCGACTGTCGAGCCTCTTTGCGGAGCTGATCGACCTCGACGCCTGCGCGCCTCGCGAGATCGATGATCCCCGTCTCGGCGCGCTCGATGCGCTGGATGAGCCCGCGCAGCTTCGCGACGACCTTCTCGATCGTCTTCTTGTTGAGCCGCATCTCTTCGAGCGTCTCCACCATCTTCTGGCGGTTCGCGTCGACCTCGGCCTCGATCCCCTTCTTGCGGGACTGGGCGCAATCCGCGAGCGACACCTTGAGATCCGCCGCGACCTTGTCGAGATGCTTCACCTTGTCGATGAGGCGAAGGATGCGGCGATCCGCCTCTTCCTCGTCGAACTCGGCGTTCTCGTCGTCGGCGTCGCGGATGATGTCCTTGACCCGGATCTTGTGCTTCCGGAGCTTGTCGCCGAGATCCATGATCTCGCGGACGGCCACCGGCGAGTTGAGGATCGCCGAGAGCACCATGTGCTCGCCTTGCTCGATGCGCTTGGCGATCTCGACTTCACCCTCGCGCGTGAGGAGCGAGACGCTCCCCATCTTGCGCAGGTACATGCGTACCGGGTCGTTGCTCTTCGAGTAATAGCCGTCGAGGTCCTCTCCCTCCTTTGGCGGCGTCGAGGTCGGGTTGTGCTCGCGATCGCGCGAGACCTTCTGCTCGGCGTGCTGCTCCTCCGCGATCCGCTTCGGCGCAATCTTCACCTGGGTGGCGGCATCGACGATCTCGATGTCTTCGTCGCCCAGGACCCCGAGAACGTCGTCCATTTGATCGGCCGCGACCATGTCGGCCGGGAGTGCGTCGTTCACCTCGTCATAGGTCAGGAAGCCTTTCGACTTCCCCATCTCGATGAGCTGCTGAACTTCTTTCCGATCACGATTCTTCGTCGCCATCGCTACCTCGGTGCTTCTGCCCCATACGCGAATCGAGGGACGCTGCTACGCAGCTTCCCCGCCCCGTGCTCCACCCGTCACCGCGGACTCAACCCGTGTCGCCCCAGGGAGAGCGCTTCCGCCTGCTTTACCAACTCCACTTCGGCCTCCCAATCACCGACGACGCGGTGCTGCTCACGAACTGCGTCGCGGTTCTCCTGCGCGACGGTAGTCTCTCGAAGTTTCTTGGAGTTTGCGGCCACGAGTAGACGCGCCTCGTCCAGCGTCTCGAGCGCCGGAGCCGCCAAACGCGCGGACGCGAAGGCTTGGATCGCAGGATTCATTTGCGCAAGGAGTTCGGTGACGTCCAGCCGCTTTTCGCCGCTTGCCGTCACTCGTGTGCATTTCGCTACTGCCGCCACGATCCGTGCCGCATCGCCTTCGAGGAGCTCGAGGTCTCCACGCACACTGGAATCGTCCAATAGCTCGGGGAACTCGAGGATCGCGCCGACAATGGCTTTTCTTTCTTCCTGCCCGGGAGGCCGCGGCCTCACCCGCGCCTCGTACGGTCTCGGCCCGACGGAGACGCGGCCTGTCCGGGCCGCGAGAGCGAACTTCCTGCGCGCAGGCTCGATAGCATCACGAGCGAAGCGGACAAGGTCGAGGCGGCCGAGAGCGTCGTCGGCGCGCGCTTTGAGCATCGTCCTGCGGAAGGGGTCCTTCTCGCCGGCGATGATGTCGCACACCCTGTCGATACGGGCGCTGAGCTCGCGCGAGTTCGTGGGGTTGAAGGCCACGTCGAACTCGACGTCGAGCAAGTACTCACGGACGCCGCGCGCCTGGCCCATCAGATGTTTGAGCGCTTCGGCGCCGCCGGTGCCCGCCGATGCCTTGCTACGCACGAACTCGTCGGGGTCCGTTCCGTTGGGCAGCACGGCGACCTCGGCGTCGAGCTCGACCTGCTCGCTGGGCTCCAGGGCCGCCGTCACCGCCTTGCGGCCCGCGGTGTCGCCGTCGAAGAGGAGCGTCAGGTTTCGCGTGTAGCGGTAGAGAAGCTTCGCCTGATCGATCGTGAAAGCCGTGCCGAGGGGCGCGACCACGTTCGTGACGCCGCGGGCGTGGAGGCTCACGACGTCGAAGTTCCCTTCGACGAGAATGGCCCGGTCTTCTTGCCGGATGGCGTGTCGAGCCTGCCAGAGGCCGAACAGCGTGGCCCCCTTGACGTAGATCGGGCTCTCCGGCGAATTGATGTACTTGGGCGGGGGATCGCGAGGCGCATCCCGCTGCTCGTCTTCGCCCGGCGGCGGCGGGAGCGCGCGCCCGCTGAACGCCACGACGCGCCCTTGCGCGTCGGCGACGGCAAACATCAGGCGGTGGCGGAAGCGGTCGTAGTAGCCGGAGCCGCTCGAGCGCGGGACCAGGAGACCGACGCTCTCGCCGACCGCAGGAGAGACGCCCTGCTTCTTGAGGAACGCCGCGAGCCCCTCCCACCCTGCCGGGGCGTATCCGACGCGGAAGTCTTTCACGGCAGCATCGGCGGGCGTGAGCTCGCGCCGACCGAGCTCGGCGATCGCCATGGGCGCGAGCGGGTGCTCGACGAGCTGCTCCTCGTACCAGGTCGCCGCCATTTGCATCGCGGCATAGAGAGCCGCGCGCTCGCGCTTGTGCCGCTCGGCTTCGGTGGGAGCGGCGCCGCGCTCTTCTTCGATCGGAATTCCGGCGCGCTCGGCGAGCGCGCGGACCGCTTCGGCGAACGCGTATCCCTCGATCTTCTCGAGGAACCGGATCGCGTCGCCGCTCTCCTTGCACCCGAAGCAGTGGTAGAGACCGGTGTCGGCGTTGACGTTGAAGCTCGGCGTCTTCTCCTTGTGGAACGGGCACAAGCCGAGAAACCGGCGACCACGTTTCTTCAACGACGGAACGGTCTCCGAGATGACGGCGACGATGTCCGTCCGATCGCGCACGAGGGAGATCGTCTCCTTCGAGATCATCGACGAGCTCTCGCTCGTTGGGGCCTCGCGGTCTCCGATCGCGCGTTCCGGGGAGCAGTCAAATGCGGAGGTTCCTGCGAGTTCGATCGAGGCTCAGTCGACCGGATGCATCCCGGGTTTTCACATGCGCGTCCGGTCGGGTCAAGCCGAGCGTCGAAGGGTTTTGCGGGGAAAGCGCTCTGAGAGCCGGTGCGAGCCGGTGCCCGTACGCGCGGCCCGAACGCGGCAAAGTCGCGCGGAGGAGGGGGCGCACGGTACCCTCCTATCTGAAGGATCATGCCAACCCGACGGGACGTCGAAGGCGAGCAGCCCCCGCATCGGGCGCGTCGCGACGCGCGCGACGCGCGCGACCTGCCCGATGCGCGGCCTCGCCGCCATCGCGACCGGGGGGACGGCCCGGGCGGCGTCCGGGAGCCGGGCGGCCGGGGGCCACGGCAGCAGGAGGCGACCGCCTCGCCGGTCGCCCTCGCCCTCGCGATAGGCCGCGCGGGGATCGGACTCGAGCTCGCCGAACCCGCAGAAATAGGCTGCCTTCGTGTTGTCGAGCTCTCGACGAGCTTGCCGGGAGTGCGCTTTCCGGTCGATGTCTCGGGCGGCGTCGCGCGGTTCCGGCATCGACGCGGCGAGCTTCGCGCGCTCCGCATCGAGGTCTCTGCGCGGACCCTCGAGCGGTGGATGGCTCCACAGCTCCGCGGGCTCGTGGGCACACGAACTCCGGAAGTCTGGATCCAGGTGGGACGGGCCCGCTCGACGGTCTGCGTGAGCGCAGCGATGAACGCGCCCTCCGAAGCGCTCGAGATCCCGCCCGGCGCTGAGCGCGACCGCGACGATGCCATCGTGGCGTTCGACGTCCACGCGCTCGCGGAGGGCGACGGACTCGTGCTCATCGTTTCGAACGCGCGCGGCGCTGGGCTTCCCGAGCCGCCGACTGCCACCGCGATGGCGTGCCTCCACGCCGTGCTCGGCACCAGCGCGAGCCGCGCCGGAGCCATCTTCACCTTGCGCCGGCCTGCGAGACTCGTGCTGCTCGCGCTCTTCCCTTCGGTGGGCGCTCGCCTTCCCGCGACCGAAGGCGTCCGTTGGTCGGCGCTCGCCGCCGACGGCGATACGTGGATCGCCCACGCGGCGCGCGACGCCGACGCGGCCGCGCCGACCGAAGACGCCCTTCGGGCACGGGAGGTCGCCGCGCTGCTCGTCGAGGCCGACGACACCTTGCTTCGTGGTGATCTCGTCGCGGCCCGCATCGCGTACACCGAAGCCCTCGAACGGGCCCCGCGTCATGCCGAGATCGCGGCTCGTGTCGTCGAGATCGACGCTCGCATGCCCGTGCGCGCCGAAGCCGCGCTCGCCACGCTGGCCGAGGTGAGCTCCAGCGCCCTCGGCCGCCCTACCGGCCGAGGTGTGGGGAGAGCTGGCACCGGCTTCGTCACTGGCGAGCTCCTCTCGCAGGTGGGCGACGCGGACGCGGCCATCGCGAGCTTCGAGCGCGCCGGAGACGCCGAACCGGCGCCTTCACTTGCAGCGCGGGCCTTCGAGCTGGCCGGCCGAGCGTCACGGGATCCCGAAGACGCGGCGCGATGGCTCGATAGGGCGCTTGCGCTCGCCCCGCGCTCGGTGCCCGCCCGGTGGCGCCGCGTCGATGCCCGGCTGACGCTCGGACGTCTCGAAGACGCGCTGGCCGACGTCGAACACCTCGAGGCGCTCGCGCGGGGTGCGCACGCAAAGTACGCCGTATGGCTGCGCGCAGGGCGCGCGTGGCAGGCCCGAGGCGCGGCGGCGCACGCCGGTCCGATCTTCGAGCACGCTCTTCGGTATGCGCCCGACGAACCCGGCGCGCTCACGGGGCTGGGCGTGGCCCTTCTCGGCGAGGGGCGCGAAGCGCGTGGGGTGTCGCTACTCGATCGAGCGCTCGAGATCGTCCGCTCGCGCGGCGGTGCGGAGTCGTCGGTCCGCCTCGCGCTTGCGACGGCCCTCGCCGAGCGACTCGACGACCTGCCCACGGCGATCGCACACGCTTCCGCCATCCCCGCGACCGCCCCGGAGGCCGCGACGGCGCGGGGCCTCGAGGGGCGGTGGCGGGCCCGCCTGGGCGATCTCGCAGGCGCGACCCTCGCCTTCGCCCGGCTCCGCGACGCCGCCGCATCGCTGACCCCCGCCGCTCGGGTCGGCGACCCGGAAGCGCACGCCATCGTTCGCCTGCTCCTCGAGGCGGCGACGATGGAGCGCGACGTGCGCGACGATTCGCTGGCCGCGCAGCGGCACCTGGCCGTCGCACTGCGCCTCCTCCCCCACGATGTCGAGGCGCGCCGCGCGTATCGTGAGGTCGGTTCACGGCTCGCGCACCGCTCCTCTCCCGAGCTCGCTCGGCTCGAAAGCGAGCGGGCCGATGAGGACGATGCGGATGGCGAGCAAGCCGCCGCGCCGGAAGTCCTCGGCCCTCCGCGCCTGCACGCGATGGACCTGGCGATGGACCTGGCGATGGACCTGGCGATGGACCTGGCGATGGCCGACGACGTCCCCGACGAAGACGTCGAAAAGGGGGCTCGAGTCGACGAGTTGACGCGGCGCCTGCGTGACGACCCGGCCAACGAGCCCCTGGCCGACGAACTCACGGCGCTCCTCGAAGACCTGGGTCGCGGTCACGAGCTCGTCGCGCTGCTGGTCGGACGTCTCGAAGACGCGCCTCCCGCGCGTCGGGAGGCCCTCGCCGCGCGCGCCCGAGCGGTCTTCGAACGAATGGCATTCCGCGCCGACGCCGCGCAACGCCGCGACGACGCCGCCCTCTACCGCGACGCGTTCGCCGCGATACCGAGCAGTTAGCCGCTGCGGACCCGAGCGTGGGCTCCTGCTCCGTCGACCGAGAGGTCGAGCCGCCGGCTCGAATCGGACTATCTACCGCCCATGCGCGACGGCATCGCGCGCCTCGGCGAGCGCGGTGTCGACCTCGCCGGGCTCGATCCCGAATTGACGGGCGAGCTTTCCGAGGACCTCGCGCTCGATCGGGCTCACGTCTTCGCTCACGTATGCGAGGAGCGCCGCGATGCGGAGGATCTCACGCGCGTGGTCCTTCTTCGTGACCGCCTTGCCGATCATCTCGACGCGGCGGTCGACGCCGTCTTCTTCGAGCTGATCGCTCAGGTCGTTCACGAGAGCGGCGATCTGATTCGGTGCCACCGTGCCACCGCACGCAGTGACCACGACCTTCTCGAAGGTGCGCCGTTCGTCGTCGTCGAAGACCCCGTCGGCATTGGCGACCACGTAGGCTCCCTCGACGATGGCCTCGAACAGCGCCACGGCCAGCGGGTCGAAGCCCGTCGGCACCGTCGCGTCGCCCGAGGGGCGGGAGCCATAGGAGGCGGCGGCGAGAGAGAGAATGGAGCCCGAGCTGGCCGGCTCGACCGACCCTGCGAGGGGCGGCGCGGAACGTGCGACGCGCGCGAGGAGGTTGATGCGGGCCTCGTTCTGCATGGGATCTCTCGTCCGCGGGGCGCGCGTCTTGGCGCGCGCTCGCGGCAAGAGCATACCAGAACCCGGAGCGCGCTACGGAGTCGGGGGCGCAAGATCGATTTCATAGTTCCCCAAGTAGTCCGTGATGGCACGCCCCAGCTCGACGGGTGGGGTCCCCTGCGAAGGATCGGTGAAGATGCGCACGATCGCGTTACTAATCGCGTTTCTAGACGTGTCATCGAGGGTCATGCGGACCCGAACGGGCGCCGGCACATAGATCCGGTCCAGGAACACGGGGCCCGAAGCGGGGTCAATCGCCAGAGGTTGCATCGTCCACGGTAGACGAGACCCCTCGACGGGCCGGACGCGCAGGAGATAGCCGCCCGGATCGAGCGCCAGGATGAACGACCCGTCGTTCCTCGTGATGGTCTGAGCGGCTCTGGGCATACAGAACTCGGACCCTGTCCTGAGCGCGAGAGACTGGGTGTTCGATGCGTCGGGCACGGTGACCGTCCCGTTCGAGGCGCACGCCGTCGGCACGGCCTCGACGATGGCCTCGCCGAGCGAGCGCTCGTCGGCCACGAACACGTAACCGGAGACCGGTACGAGCTGCCCCACTGCCAGATCGACGCTCCCGCCCCCCGCCGCCGGCCCGCCGACGGCACGTGCCGAGAGCGTGACCGCGCTGGAATCATCGGTCGGTCGCACAGCGATCGCGTAGTCGCCCGCAGGCAGAACGACCGAATACGTGGATGCGCCGGACCGCCGATCGGTACTCGTCTGGACTTGCGTGACGAATTCGAAGTTGGGCGGAAAGGTCGTCCCCGTTCGCTCGAAGATATCCATCGCGGTGAAGACGACCGTGGCCGGCACCGCGACCCCCGCGGGCGTGCTGATCCGGCCGCTCATCGCGATCGGCAAGGGCATCGACGGGTACGTTTCGTGGAAGGGGAGCTCCTGCAAGACCGGCGCGATCACCTCCGTCGGCTGCGGCGTCCCGGCCGGGGGAGCCATCACGAGTTCGAGCCCGTCGAGCGCGTCCCCGGTGGCGCCGAGGTGATTGGTCGCGAGGATGACCTCGGGTACGAGCGAGCCGCTGAGGGGAGCCACGTTCGAGTAGATGCGCTTCGTCGCGATGCTCCGGAGATATGCCGTCCACCCGTCGAGGCCTTCGGCTCGCGCAATCTGGAAGGTGGGGAAGGTGGGGATCGTGAGATTCGGTCGCCCCATCGGAAGTTCGGTCTCTTCGCTCGTGGTATCGAAGTGGTCCACCGGATTCATTCCCGTGGCCCGGCTCCACGGCTTCACTTCCGGGGGAAACGCCTCCGAGAACGGCGGGTACGGCTGAAGCGTGCGTTCGTAGCAGCCGGGCTGCATGTACGCCTGAAACTGGAGAGCTGGCCCGCCTTCGGGACCGGACGCGGAGAAGGTGGTGCTGTTCGTCGCCGGCACCGGATCGAGCGGGAGCCCGAGGTCGATCGCGTCGGCCATCGATCCTCCCAGCGGCAGGAGCGGCCGGTATGTCGCCTGCGCCGGGAGCGCAGTGAAACCCATGTTGCCGAGGTCCCAGCGGACCGAAAGCGCGGCGTTTGGACTCACGACATAGAGATTGGTGTCCTGCACCCACAAGGGAAGCAAGCAGGTAGGCGGGCTGCAGTTGAAGATCGCGCACGGCCCGTTCTCTTCGGTCGCGCGGTCGAGCGTGGTCAAGTACGTCCGCCCCGGCGCGAAGAGCGAATCGACCGCAAGGCCAATCACGAGGAGCGTATCGCCGGGGCTCGCGGCGACCGCGCATACGCCATCGTCGCTGCACGACGGCGCGCTCCCCGGCTGGTGTTTATACGCTGCGCACGGGTGGGCCGGACACGCGTTGATCGGCGGCCCGGCGGTGACCACTGGCGAGATGGCGTCACACGCCATGCCGACGACGAGCACCATCCCGAGGCCGCCGACAGCACGCACCGACGTAGACGCCCTCGTCGCAATGGCCGCGATCGCTCGCGTCAATGGGTCCCTGTCCCGTCGGGAAGCGGCGGGCCGTCTTGCGATGCGTCCCCCTGTACCGCGCTGCCGTCGCTCGCGTCGTATGCGAAGCAGCCGTTCGGGCCGTTCGGCGTGTAGAACCAGGAGACGCTGTCGCCCCCCAGGTTGTCTCCCGGCGTGGGCGTGTGGGACGAGCCGCTCATTTCGTCAAAGGACCCGGCGACGATGAACTCGATGATGTGACAGGCCGTCGGATCGCCGAGGTTCGCGGGCGACAAAAAAAACGACAGGTTCGTCACACCACCATCGAGCGTCGGGACCGCTATGACCTGACGAACATAGTTCGTCGTAGGCGGCATGTTGGTGGGCCCCGGATTGAAGTCGACGAACACCCGTCCGACGATCGGATGCGTGGTGTCGGTGACCTCGACCGGTACGACGAACTCCCTGCCGACGACAAGGCCCGTCAGATACTGGTCCGTGACCGGTCGAACCGCATCTTCGAGGATGCGAGGCCCTCGAAGAGGAAGCTCCGGGAGGTCGGGTGGCGGCGACGTTATGCACGCTGCGACACCGCCTGCGACCACCGGAACGGCTGCGCCGACCGCAGCGGCCAGGACGAGAGCGCGGAGTGCTCGATTCGATGAGCGAACCGTCTGCGGCATCAGTAAAGGCTGTAACGGCCCGACGGGATCATGCCACGCTGCGACGCGGGCGCCACCACGTGCCAGCGCGCCTCCGCATACTCCGGGCTGACGGCGAGTCGCAAGAGATCAGCGAGGTCCGGGAGCTCCTCGCACAGGGTCCGGAGCGTGGCCAGGGAGAGCGCGCCATGCTCGCCGGCCGTGTCGGCCAGGAGCTGGCGCGCCGCCCAGGCGAAGTCTCCGGCGAGGAACATCCCGACGCGCCGACCGCTCTCATGAGCTCGCGCGACGAGGTCCGCGTGGTCGGGGAACGATCCGCCGCCGAGCAGCTCCTGGAGCCGTCGCTGCGTCCTCGCGGGGACCGTCTGCCAGAAAGACTGCGCGAGGCGAGCCGCGTGCGCCTCGACCCGACGGCCGATCTCGGGCGGGCCGAACGCGGCGCGCATGGCCTCGACCAGACCGAGGCCCTCGGCCGGAGACACCGCGAGCCGGAGGACATTGTGCGAGAGCGCCGCCGAGAGTCCCCAGCCCAGCGCGAAACGCAGCGCCGAGTTCTCTTCGTGAACGTCGCCCGCGAGCAAGACCGACGGGTGGGTGAGCAACGCCACTTGAACCGACGGTGCGCCCGCCGGCGTCCGCGTCAGAAAGAGCGGCACACGCGGGATGTCGAGGAGCCGGAGCGCCATCTCGTAGAGTCGGGCCACGATGGACGTCGGTCCAGGGACGACGCGCTCGAGGGCGGTGATTCCGTAGATCGCCGGGTCGCGCGCGAAGAGGTGGGTCGCCCCTTCCCACAACGCCGCAAGAGCCTCGCCGGCCGCGTCGCGCGAGGGACGCGTCAGCAGCGCGAAGATCCCTGGCTGCTCGGGTTGCGTCGAGAGTGGCGGGGGCGGAAGAGGACCCGCGCCGGGGTCGAAGGCGCGGAGCACGTGCTCGACCGCGCGAGCGTAGACGCGGTCGTCGTCGGCGAGGGCCGCAGCCCGCAGGAGCTCGAGTCGGCCCACGTCGCCCGGCTCGAGGGTCACCTGCTGGCGACGCAAGCGCACCACGTCTCGTACGCGATCGGGCGTAGACGACAGGATGGGCGCGAGGGCATCGCCGGCCTCGAGGAGCCCGTCGGCCAGCGCCTCCCACAAGAGCGGCTCGGCGCCCGGAGTGTCGCCTCGTTCGATGCGTGATCGCGCCAGCGCGAGCCTCGAGCTCGCTCGGCCCACGGGCGTCGTGGCCGTGCGGACAGCGGCCTCGAGTTCATAGAGTCGATGGTCGGCGTCGAGCGTGATCAGCGCGGACGCCGCGGGAGCCGCCGGCGCCGAGCGCTCGAGCATTCGCGTGCGGAGCGCCTGCGCCTGTGTGCGCGTGTCGGGATCGGTCAGCGCGAGGTCGATGAAGTGAGCCGCGTCTTGCTCGCGATCAGCCCGCAGCGCCGCGTCGGCCGCGTGAAGGGCGACGCTGCCCGCCTTGCGCAGGTCGAGGAGCGACCCTCGGAGCGCGAGCCGATACTCGTCGACCGCCGCCGACGATTCGCCCATCGACGCGAAACGCTCCGCCAGCCCCAGTCCGAGGAGCGGATGATCGCCGATCTGCGCGCGAGCGGCTTCGAGCTCTCGCAGCCCCGCGCCGCGACCCTGTACGACGTCGAGGGCCTCGGCCATCAGGAACGCGCGGAGCGCCGCGTCGGGGCCGTCGATCGTATCGCGAATGCGTCCGAGCTCTTCGATCGTCCGGCGCGCTTCGTCGGGCGCTCCCGCCCCGCGGAGCCGATACTCGAGGGCGCGGGCCAGGAGCTGGGGCGTGGCGCGCTCCGGCGCTGCGTCGGCGGCACGGAGAGCGCGATCTTGAGCGCTGTGTGGCTCGCCCGACCTCGCCGCCGCTTGCGCGGCTTCGAGCAGCAATTCGCTCCGGGTCGGACCGTCGACCTCTTCCCCCGCCGCGAGCGCGTCGAGGGCCTCGCC
>CALFNG010000529.1 GCA_937902985.1 uncultured Myxococcales bacterium | reverse complement strand
ATCTGGTAGCCCGGCTGGATGAGCGGCCGCGTCTCGTTCTCCGCGACCTTCAGATGCCCGGGCGCGTCGGGATCGGCGGCGCTCTCCAACGCCCGCGCGGTCGTCGTTCCGATGGCGACCACGGGCGCGCCACGCGTGCGAGCGCGGGCGACGGCGTCCGCGGCGGCCTGGGTCACGACGAAGCGCTCCGAGTGCATCGTGTGGTCATCGAGGTCATCGACCTGCACGGGCTGGAAGGTGCCCAGGCCAACATGCAACGTGATGGTCGTGATCTCGCAGCCTCGCGCCGTGAGGCGCTCGAGCAGGCCGCGCGTCAGGTGAAGGCCCGCCGTGGGCGCCGCGACCGCGCCGTCGTGCGTCGCGTAGACCGTCTGATAGCGCGCGACGTCTTCGCCCGAGTCGTCTCGCTTGATGTACGGAGGGAGGGGAACGTGGCCGCACTCGAGGATGGCCTCCGCGAGGGGTCGACCCGAGGGAGTCCAGAGCGCAACTTCGAGGAGGCCGTCGTCTTCGGCGCGGCCGAGGAGGCGGACACGCAACACGCCCGCACCTGCCGCGTCGGTACCACGGGCCACGATGTCGATCTCCGTGCCGAACTGCAACGGCTTGCTCGATCTCCCGAGGGCGCGCCAGATTGCGACCACGCGCGTCTGGTTGGGCGCGACCTCGACCTCGCGCGTGCCGACCGGTCGCAGCAAGAAGACTTCGACCTGACCGCCCGTGTCCCGCTTGCGACCGAGGAGACGCGCCGGCACGACGCGGGTGTCGTTGAGGACCACGAGCGTGCCGGGCGCCAGCAGGTCCGGCAGGTCCGACACCCGCCGATGCTGCGGCGGTGGCCCGCCCGCGGGCAGATGCATCAGACGCGCACGCTCGCGCTCCTCGGAAGGCCGCTGGGCGATGAGGTCCGAGGGGAGGTCGTATTGGAAGGCGTCGACGCGCAAGCGGACGAGGCGATTACCGCGGTGAGGCGGCGCCCGCAACCGTACGGGTCCTTGCCCCGACGAGCGGCTCCGAGCCGGCCGCGAGCTCGAACGGGGCCGCGCCGCCGGAGGCCTTGCTGCGGAGGAACTCAGCGAGCTCGCCCAGGTCGAGCGGCTTGGGGACGAACCCGGCTGCACCACAGTCTGCGCGCGCGAGTTGCCGCTCACTCAGGTGGTAGGCGCTCATCAGCACGACGCGCGTGCCCGGATTAGATTCCCGGATCATTCGTGCGAGCTGGATGCCGTTGGTGCCGGGGAGCATGAGATCGACGACCGCGAGCTCGAAGGGTCGTGCCGCGAGGCGTTCGAGGGCATCTGCCGAGCTCGCCGCCGTCTCGACCTCGAACCCCTCGAGTCGCAGCCCGATCGCCATAACGCGCGCCTGGTCGGCTTGCTCCTCAACAATCAGCAAGCGATGCACGATAACCGTCCTCTCCACGCGATTTACGTCAGTGCCCGTGCCGAAAGCTTCGGCATGGAGCCGGATGCCTTTTGGATGGTGCCCGCTCCGTGCCTGTTGACATGTCGGAGCAATGGTTATGCCGTCAGGAAAAGGACGCGTTCGCTTGTTTCGCGGCACGTTTGTGGGGTAGGCGAAAACCGGCGCGTTTCACGTCTGCATCATGGCGTTCAAGAGTGCACGCCAGAGCGCCTGAGTCTGCTGCTCAGCTCCGGCCTTCGAACGTGATCCCGAGGCGAGTCATTTTTCGCCACAGCGTCGTGGGGGAGATACTGAGGAGCTCGGCAGCGCGTTCGCGGCTGCCGTCGCTGTCGCGGAGCGCCACTTCGATGGCGGTCCGCTCGGCGGAGTCGACCACATCGGCCAAGGCGCGACCGCCCCCCCCGGCGGGCACTCGCGGCGAGCTCGACGGCGTCGGAGGTAAGAGATCGTCGGACGTGATGACGCCGTTTTGCACGAGCGCGACCGCCTGCTCGATCATGTGTTCGAGCTCCCGGATGTTGCCCGGAAAGTCGACGTGCATGAGCGACTCGATCACGTTGTCGTGAAGCTTCGGCCGGACGCCCATCTTGCGCGCGAACTTCTCGAGGAAGTGACCGACGAGCTCGGGGATGTCTTCGCGCCGCTCCCGCAGCGGCGGCAGCTGGAACCGAGCGACGTTGAGGCGGTAATAGAGGTCCTGCCGGAACCGCCGCGAAGCGACGGCGTCCATGAGGTCCTGGTTGGTCGCGGCGATGACCCGCACGTTCACGCGGATCGGCTTGTTCTCGCCTACGCGACGGATCTCGTTCTCCTGGATGGCGCGCAGGAGCTTGGCCTGGAAGGTGATGGGTGTCTCGGCGATCTCGTCGAAAAAGAAGGTGCCCCCGTCGGCCTCTTCGAACATGCCCTTGCGGGCGCTGACCGCACCCGTGAACGAGCCCTTCGCGTGCCCGAACAGCTCGCTCTCGAGCAGCGTCTCGGTGATCGCGGCGCAGTTGACGGGAACGAACGGTCGCTCGCCACGCTTGCTGTTCGCGTGAATGGCCTTGGCCACGAGCTCCTTGCCCGTGCCGCTCTCCCCCGTGATCAGCACGATGGCATCGGTGGGCGCGATGCGGACGATGCGCCCGAGCACCTCGCGGATGGCGCGCGAGCGGCCGATGATGTTCTCGAACTTGTAGCGATCCTTGAACTCGCTCGCGAGGAACGTGACCTCGCCCGCGAGGCGCCGGTTGTCGAGCGCCTTGGCCACCTTGACCAGCAGCTCTTGCTCGGTGAAGGGCTTCTGGATGTAGTCGAAGGCGCCGAGGCGCATTGCTTCGACGGCGCTCTCGATCGTGCCGTACGCCGTCATCACGAGGACTTCGGTGAGCGGGTGCGTGTCCTTGGTCGAGCGGAGGACGTCAATGCCGTCCTTGGTGCCCATGCGCAGGTCGGTGAGCACGACGTCGTATGCGCCCGTGGCCCCACGCTCGGCACCCTGCTCGCCATCCGCGGCCTCGTCGACCTCGTAGCCGGCTCCCCGGAGCATCATCGAGAGCGTCGTGCGCATGTTGCGCTGGTCGTCGACGATGAGAATCTTCGCCATCGGTCTCGCTACTCGAAGCCTATCGTGCGCCCTGGAACATAGGGCGATTGTTTGCTCGGCGGGGCAGCCTCGAGCGTTCAGAAGACCACGCCCAGAAAGAGGCGGATCGCTTGCGCAGTGGCGAGGCTGGCGTCACTCAGCATCGTGGTCGTCGCGGGTAGGTAGTCGAGGCCGGCGAGCGGGAAGAAGACGCCGTACTCGAGCATCGTGTAAAACCCGCCGACCTTGGTCGAGTCGTCGTTGAGCGAGCCGTCCTTCGACTGGTAGTAGAGCCTGAGGTCGAGCTCGACTCCCAGGTCGCGGTGGTGCCCGGGCGTCTGGACGAACTCGCTTGCGCGGCTCCAGATGATCGCGGCGCCTCCGCCGAACTTCTCGCCGTTCGCGTGCCGCAGGAAGTCGTAGTCGACGCTCGGCCGGAAGTAATACGCACCCTCGACCCGGGACAGGATGTTCCGGAAGAAGATGAGGTCGACCTTGTAGTCGGGGTGCATCGAGAACGTCGAGATGGGCCCGATGCTGTTGTACTCCTGCGGGAGCGACGAGCCCGGGTTCAGGGCGCCCTGGTTGGTCCCGTTGGCGGTGCTGTATGCCCACGGATCGCCGCTCGCCCAGCCGAAGCCGAACTGGAGATCGAGCTTGTCTTCGATGGCGCGGAACTCGGTCTGCGTGACGAAGGCGTACTGGCGGATGTCGGCCGTGTTGTTCGGGGTCGCGTTGATGCCCACGCCCTGAAGGCTGCCGATCTCGCCGAGCACAGCCGCACCCTCGGCCTCGAAGCGGAGTTTCCCCCAGAGCGCCTGCACCCAGAGGTCAGGCGTGAGCGCCCAGGCCTGGCGAGCCTCGAGCCCGTTGTTCCCGTTGTTCCCGTTCGACGTCGTGTCGATCGACTGCGGGGTCTGCGGGACACCGGTCCCGTTCGTATTGCTCGAGTTCGAGACGTCGAGGTACTGCGACCGGAACTTGGTGTAGAGGCCGCCGTTCACCACGAAATCGCCGCGCGAGAGGCTCAGGCGCTGGAGCTCCGGGTTCGTCTTGTGGGCGACGAAGGCCGCCCACTCGTTCACGTTGCACAGGTTGCAGACGTTGTACGGCTGGCCGCCGTAGACGCTGTACGCGGTCGCGTTCGTCGGGCCCGTCGACACGAAGTCCCAGGCGCCGCCGAAGTAGAGGTCCATCGACTTGATGCCGGTGATGAACATCAGGCGGTCGAGGGTCGTCTGGTAATCGCTGTCGATGCCGTCGCCGCTGTTTTCCATCATGCCGAGGCCCCACTGGCCGGGCATGCGGCCGAAGCGGAGCTGGCCGACGGGGGTCAGGTATTCGCCCCACACGCGCTCGACGTTGATCGAGTTCTGTAGCGAGTTGACGCCCGCGGTGGGTGGCCCCTGCATCGTCGAGTTGAACCCGATCGCCGCGTACGGGTTGTACCCGGCCGACTGATAGGCCGAGGTCTTCGCCGTGGTCTTGTTGGTCGATTGAGCCGCGGCCGCCTGGATCGCATAAGCGTCGGGCGTCGACCCGAGCACGACGTTGTCGAGTGCAAAGACTTCGCTGACGATGCGGAGGTTGTCGGAGATGTGGATCTCCGGATCGAGGCGCAGCCGCATGTTGGCGCTCGTCTCGGTCTCGTCGTGGCAGACGCCGTTGGCGTTGGGCCCGCAGAGGTTCACCGTCGCACCGTTGCCGCCCGTCACCGTCTGGTAGCTTTGGTCGAGCGGAATCGGCGCGAGGTTCTGGGGATCGTTGCCCTGGAAGACGCTGCCGTGGCGGCCGAGCGCGAGGTTCTGAAAGAGCTCGCCCCGCGTGCGGAAGTAGCCGTGCAGCTCGACGACGGGGTGAACGCGCCCCCACCAGTCGTCGCTGAAGACCTGCTGCCCGGGTGCGGCGACCTCGCCGGTGTCGGGCCGCTGCGTGCCCTGGGTTGCCAGGTCTTGTTGATCGTGCGCCGCGCTCACGGCAGACGGACTGACGACCGCCGGCGCTGGCACGGCGGTCGGCGAAGGTGGCGGCGCCGGCGTGATCAGTGGCGGACGGTCCTCGGCCGGGCGCGCAGCCGGCATCGGCGCGGGCGGGGTCGCTGGCGGCACCGCGGCCGGCTGGTTGGTGGAAGGCGTGGGCGCCGGCGCCGAGGCCGGCGGCGCCGCGCGATCCTGTGCGACCGCGATCGACGGGACGACGATCGGCGCGGCGAACGCCAGAGAGACAAGGAAGAACGAGCGGCAGCGCCGGGACATGGGTAGGGCGCGCGTTGTATCACTTCTGGGCTGGAGCGTAAGCGCCTTCCGCCCGGCCGGACGGGCCGGGTCTGCCGGCGTGGCACTGACGCCACCTCGAAGGGCGGCCGCGCCGGGTGCGCGAGGCCGCCGTGAGCGGTCGCCGCGCGGCTGGCGCCTCACCGCTGCGGAGGCTCGAGCTCCTCGAGAAAGGCCTCGATCTCGCCCCGCATGGCGAGGAGCTGCTCACGGAGCTTCGCGGTGCCGCGCGAGTCGAGGTCGCCCTCTCCGCGCGGCTCGACCCCCGCCCGCTGGAGCTTTTTCTTCGCGCCCGCGATCGTGAAGCCCTCCCGGTAGAGGAGCTCACGCACCCGCATCAGGTTCTCGACGTCGCGCCTCGAGTAGACCCGCTGCCCCTTGGCGCTCTTCGTCGGGCGGATGGCGCGAAACTCTCGCTCCCAGTAACGGAGCACATGGGGCTCGACGCCAACGAGCTCCGCGACTTCGCCGATCCGGAAGTACAGCTTCGCGGGCAGGCTCGACGGGAGCGACTCACGACTCGCCTCGGACATCCGGGGTCAGTCCTTCGCGACGACGCTGGCGTTCGTCGAGCCGGCGCCGACGGCGTCGCCCATCGAGCCGACCCCGTTCGCCGCGCCAAGCGCCCGCTGGTTCAGGATCTGCTTGAGGATCTGGCTCGCCTTGAAGGTCAGCACCCGGCGCTCACTGATCCGGATCGGTTGGCCGGTCTGGGGATTCCTGCCTGGCCTCTGGCGCTTGTCGCGCAACACGAAGTTGCCGAAGCCGCTCACTTTGATCTTCTCGCCCCGGCCGAGCGTGTCTTTCATCATCTCGAAGACCAGGTCGACGAGCTCGGCAGACTCTTTGCGCGAGAAGCCGCCCACCTTGCTGTAGAGCGCCTGGACGATCTCCGCCTTGGTCATGATCGTCGTTTCTCCCCCGGCCCGCTCGACAAGCCAGAAGTGTAAACGCGAATCACGCCGCAGGTCTAGAGCAGCCGCGGCCTCAGGCGCCCCCGCGGCCGATCTCGCTCTCTCCGAGCGCCTCCGCGCTGGCTACAAGGCTACTAGGCAGCGAGTTCCTCGGAGGGGGCGAGATCCTCGGACCCGGAAGCGGGTAGGGGCTGGGCGTTGCGCCGTGCGAGCTGCTCGAGGGCGACGAAGAACGCGACGTACCCGTAGCCGAACGTGAAGAGCAACGCGAACGGGGTCGCGAACCAGTGGCCGGTCTCGATCGACGCCGTGGTGCTCGCGCCCGAGATGAGGCATAGCGCGCTTTCGGTGATCGGCAGGTCCGCCGCGGCGCGGTAGCGGCCCTGGAGCATCCCCTTCTTCGGGGTTCGAATGAATTCGCCGGACATCGAACGCAGGCCTTCCCAGACCGCCTTCGTCAGGTGAGGCGCCAGGCCTGCGCCGAGAGCGAGGAGAGCGGGCAGCCGCCTCAGCGCGCCCCAGGCCGACCGGCCCTGACCCACCTCCGCCATCGCGTAAAAGCCCGCCAGGGACCCGGTCGTTCCCACGACGAGCGGCAGGTCGATCATGAGCATGGCCTTCACGTTCGTCGCGGGCATGAGCACCAACGCCGGGAGCAAAAGGACGCTCAGCAAGACCATGAGCGGGTACGCGAAGTGCGGCGTCATGTGAAAAAACGCCTCGATACGCTGCATCGGGGTGAGCGGAGCCCGCATCAAGCGGCCCATGAGCTTCCGCGCCGTCTGAACGGTGCCCTTGGCCCAGCGGAACTGCTGCGCGCGGAAGGCGCTGATGTCTTCCGGCAACTCGGCGGGGGTGACGACGTTCTCGCGGTAGACGAAGCGCCAGCCGGCGAGCTGCGCGCGGTAGCTGAGGTCGAGGTCTTCGGTCAGCGTGTCGTGCTGCCACCCGCCGGCCGACTCGATCGCCTCTTTGCGCCAGATGCCGCCCGTGCCGCTGAAGTTGAAGAGCCAGCCGGCCGCGGAGCGCGCACGATTCTCGACGAGGTGATGCCCGTCGAGCATGAGCGCCTGGGTTCGCGTCAGGAGCGACTGTTCGCGGTTCAAATGGCCCCAGCGCGCCTGCACCATGCCGCAGCGAGGATCCGCGATGAAGTGCGGCACGACCGCGCGTAGGAAGTCCGGCTGGGGCAGGAAGTCCGCGTCGAAGATGGCGACGAGGTCGCCCTTGGCGACGGTCAGGCCGTTCTCGAGCGCGCCGGCCTTGTATCCGGTCCGGTCGACCCGGTGGATGTAGACCACGTCGAGCCCGCGCGCGCGTAGAGCCTCGACCTTGTCGCGGACGAGGGCGCGCGTCTCATCGGTCGAGTCGTCGAGGACCTGGATCTCGAATCGGCTGCGGGGCCATTCGATGGCCGCCGCGTGCTCGAGCAGCCGATCGGCGACCGTTGCTTCGTTGTAGAGCGGCAACTGCAAGGTCACGTGCGGGAGCTCGCACCGGTCTTCGAGACCCTCGGTCGGGAGCGAAGGGACGCCCTCTTTGAGGTGACGCAGATGGCGCTGGTGCCTCAGCACCGTCAAGACCAAGTGGCTCCGATGCAGCCCGTACATCGCGAGGGCCAAGAGCACGGCGAAATAGGCCGTGCATAGCGCAAAGTGCATGTTTCTCGGTTACTAGAAACCGGGCCAGACAATTGTATGCGCTTGTATTTCGTTGCACGCCGATGTCGACGGCGCGGTCACTCTTGCCTTGCCGGCCCGGCGAGACCCCGCCAGAGGTCGGTTCAGAAATCGAGATTGTAGAGGCCGACCAGGCTGAGCATCGTGAACGTCGCAATCGTACTCGAGCTCGACGAACCGCTCGACGAGCCGGTCGCGTCGCTCGTGCTGAACGAGTCGAATCCGAAGGAGATCTTCGGGAGGAACCTGAAAGAGCGCCCGGCGGGGATCCAGATCCCGAGGCCGAGAGCGAACTCGCCGGCGTTGAACAGCTTGCTGTCGACGACGCCGCCACTGGTCCCGGTCTCGCGGACGTCGAACCACCGCTCTCCCAGCCCGAGTTCGCCGTAAAAGCTCACCTTGTCGGGGTTCGCGACGAACGCGCCGACCAGGGCCAGGAGCGTCGTGTTGGAGGTCGCGTCGGCCACCGCGCCGTTGAGCGCGTTGCTGTTGCTGAAGTTCGCTCGGTTCAGCGTCAGGCCGATGTACCACTGCCGACCGAAGCGAAGCCCTCCGTCGAGGCCGAAGGCCACGCCGCCCCCCCCCACCTCGCCCGGACTCACGAACCCGGAGCCTGGCGTGGGCACGCGTCCCGAGACGCCCTGGTAGCCGAGGTGCGCGCCCATGAGCAACCCGGCGCTCGATCGCTTCGGCGGCGGACCCGCGTCGACCGGCCCGATGGCCGGCGGCGGAGGAGGCGTCTCGCCCGTGGGCGTGGGCGCGGCCACCGCGCCCGTGACCGGCACGGTAGCCGGCGCGTACGTGACGCCGGGAATGGCGTTGAGCGCGATGGCCACCGTCTTCGTGTCGCGCTCCTTGATCTCGACGGACTGCTCGGTGCTCGCGTAGCCCGGCGCGATCACGGCCAGCTTGTGAACGCCCGGATCGAGGGGCATCGGCTCGCCGATGAGCGCGGCGGGGACGCCCTGACCGTCGATCTGCATCTGCGGGTTCTGTACGCGCGACGGCAGGACCTGCACCGTCAGCCTCGGGACCCGTGGCTCGACCTGCGAGAGCTCGGCCTTCGCCTGATCGACGGCGGCCTGGAACGCCGGCGGCGCTCCGGCCGGCAACGGCGTGCGAAGCACTTCGCGATACGCCTCCGCCGACTCGACGAGCCGGCCGAGCGCCGCGTCGCACTCGGCGATTCGCAGCACGTTGGTCGGCGCGGCGAAGACCTGCTGCGCGCGCTGGAACTTGTCGAGCGCGTCGGCGAACTGGCCCGCGCGCTGGAGCTGGTCGCCGGCCTTGAAGAGATCCCGCGCGCCGGCGCGCTGGGAGTCGCTGACCTGCGCGAACGCGGGCACCGCGACGCCGACCGAGAGACACGTGAACGAAGCAAAGACGAAGAAGGAAGTGGTGGTGGTCATTCAGATCGCCCCCAGAAGCGATCAGTACCCCGGATCGGCAGGATTGTTCGCAGTCTTGACGGAAAGGACCTTCGGCGACGAGGCCGACGCGTTCGGCTTTGGACGCATCAGCGGCGCCGCGATGCTCTTCGCCGCCGAGATGGCGGGTGCAGACCCGGACGACGGTGCGGGCGACGAAGATGCGATCAACGGCTCCGAAACGGCGGCCGGCGCGGCGAGCGCCGGCAGCGCGGTGGACGATGCTTCGACGGCGGCCGACGCGTGCGTGCTCGACCCGACGAGGTTCGCCGAGGGCCTGTCCACCGGCGCCGGCGAGGCGAGCTTCACCACCGCGATGACGCCGATGGACCCGCCGACGAGGGCCGCCGCGGCGATCGCGAAGAGCACTCCGCGCGAGGCCTTGGGGGGCGACGCCGACGCGGTGAAGGGCGCGGAGGTCACGCCGGCCGCAAGGAGCGGTGTCGCAGAACCCGCCGGTCCGGTTCGCGAGGCGGCGGGCAGCGCGGCGCGCCCGTCGTGGCTCGAAGTGGTGCCCCGGGCGCTGAGCCCCGCGACCAGCGACAGCGCCTCGGCGAGCTCGGAGGCGCTCGCGAATCGCCGGGGGGGCTCGCGCTCGAGCGCGCGCGCGAACCAGGTGTCGAACGACGCGGGCAGACCGGGGACCGTCACCGACGGCTTCGGCAGCGGGTCGGTGCAGATCTTCACCAAGAGATCGCCGACGCTCTCGCCTTCGAAGGGCAAGACGCCGGTCACGCACTTGTGCGCGATGATGCCGAGCGACCAGAGATCCGACCGGTGGTCGATGTTGCGAAGGCCGCGCGCCTGCTCGGGCGACATGTAATAGGGCGTTCCGAGCACCGCGCCCGTCTTCGTGCTGCTCGAGAGCCCCTCTTCGCCCGGGGGCGCCTTGATCTTCGCGATGCCGAAGTCGAGCACCTTGGCGATCTCGTCGTCGTCGTCGGGTGTGCGGACGAGGAAGATGTTCTCTGGCTTGAGGTCGCGGTGGATGATCCCCGCGTCGTGGGCGCGCTGCAACGCTCGGCACACGTGGCCGATGATGCGCGCCGTCTCGCGGAGCGTGAGCGTCCCGAGGCGGTCGATGCGCTTGTCGAGCGGCTCGCCCTCGAGCAGCTCCATGACCATGTACGGACGGCCGTCGTCGGTGACGCCGTGATCGAAGATCTGAATGGCGTGCTTGCTCTGGATCGTGGCCGCCGCGCGGGCCTCGGTCACGAAGCGAGCGCACGCCTCTTTGCTTTCGGCGTACTCGGGGTCGATGAACTTGACGGCGACGCGGGTGCCCAGGCTGCTGTGGCGCCCTTCCCAGACCGAGCCCATGCCGCCACGGCCGATGAGTCCCAGGATCTGGTACTTGCCGGCCACCAGACCTGTCACGGGCGGGAGGGATTCACTCATTCGGACCGGTACTCTCAGGTTAGACGAGCCGGGGCTGAGACTCAGGCAGATTAGACGAGTCTCTCTCCGGCGGCTAACCACCCTCTCCCGATGCCGCCCCCGCCGCGCGCCCCCAGAGCTCCGAAGCCGGTCGCACCGGTCGCACCGGTCGCGCCGGTCGCCGCGCCGGCCCGGCCGGGGGTGAGCCATGGCGAGAACCAGGGCGAAAGCGAGGGCGAAAGACAGGGGCTTCGCCCGGGGCCGGGGGCGGTGCCCGCCGCGCGCCTGCCGGAGCCCGGGGCCGACGACGTTCTCTACCTCGTCGACCTCTCGGGGTACGTGTTCCGCGCGTACCATGCCCTCCCCCCCCTCTCGAACTCGCGCGGCGAGCCGACGCACGCCGTGCTCGGGACGGTGAACATGCTCCAGAAGGTGGTCGCCGAGCGGCGGCCCCACATGTTCGTCGTCGCGATGGACTCGAAGGGGCCCACGTTTCGGCACGCCCTCGACGCCCGTTACAAAGCGACGCGGCCCGCTCCGCCGCCGGACCTCTCGCAGCAGATGGCGAGGGTCCACGAGATCATCCACGCGTGGGACGTCGCGTGCTTCGAGAGGCAGGGGTTCGAGGCCGACGACCTCATCGCCTCGGTCACCGCGCGCGCGATGACCGAAGGGTGGCGAGTCGTCATCGTCAGCGCCGACAAGGACCTCATGCAGCTGGTCCGCGACGACGACACGCGCGTCGTGCTCTGGGACTCTATGCGCGACCGCGTGTACGGGCCGCGGGAGGTCCGCGAGAAGCTCGGCGTCCTCCCGAGCCAGGTCCGCGACTTTCTCGCGCTGACGGGCGACACCAGCGACAACGTCCCCGGCGTGCCCGGCGTCGGACCCAAGACCGCCGGTGACCTCCTCGCTCAGTTCGGATCGATGGACGGCATCTACGCGCGCCTCGAAGAGGTCACGAAGCCGAAGCTGCGCGAGAACCTGAGGACGCACGAGAGCGACGCGCGCGCGTCGCAGACGCTCGTCACCCTCGACGCCACGTCGACCCTCGAGTGGGATCGCTCGAAGCTGCTCTGGGGCGGGGCGAACGTGCCGGCGCTCCGGGCTCTCTACACCGAGCTCGAGTTCAACCGGCAGCTCGACCAGCTGGCCGCGCTCGCGAGGCCCGCCCTCGGCACGCTCGGCCCCCCAGCGCTCGCGAGACCCGGCGAGGGCGGGTCCTCCGCGTCGACGCCGGCTGTCGCGCCGGCGGTGCATGCCGCGCTGGTGCCGCGCGTGGTCGTTTACGACCTGGTCCTCGACGCGGCGACGCTCGAAGCCCTCGTCGCCCGTGCGCGGGAGCGCGGTCAGGTCGGCATCGCGCTCGCCGTCACCAGCGACGACGCCATGCGCGCCGACATCCTCGGCGTGTCGATTGCCGTCGAGCCGGGGCGGGCGGCGTATCTGCCACTCGCGCACCGCTATCTCGGCTCGCCGAAGCAGCTCGCCTGGGCCGACGCGCGCGCGATCCTCGCGCCGATCTTCGCCGACCTCAGGGTCACGAAGATCGGCTACGACGTGAAGCGCACGTCGATCGCGCTCTCGCGGGCGGGGGCGCCGCTCGAGGGTCCGACGTTCGACGTCATGATCGGCGCGTACCTGCTCGACCCCGAGACCCCCAACGGCCTCAAGGAGCTCGCGCGACGCGAGGTCGACCACACGCTGACGCGCTTCGACGACGCGCCCGCCAAGACTCGAGGTCACCAGCCGGCGTTCGACGAGATCGACGTCGAGCACGCCGCGGCGTTCGCCGGCCAAGAAGCCGAGCTGCCCGTCGCGCTCCGCGAACGTCTCGAGCCGCGCCTCGCGTCGGAGGGTCTCGATGCGCTGATGCGCGACCTCGAAGTGCCGCTCGAGCGAGTGCTCGCGCAGATGGAGATGCGCGGAGTGCGGGTCGACCTGCCGACCCTCGCGAAGCTCGGCGTCCAGGCCGACGAGTCGCTCCGGGCGCTCGAGAGCGCGTGCAAGGCCCTCGCGGGTCGCGAGTTCGTGCTTCGATCGCGCGACCAGCTCGAGAAGATCCTGTTCGACGAGCTGAAGCTCCCCGTCATCAAGCGCACGCCGAAGGGAGGTCGATCGACCGACGCCGACGTCCTCGAGGCCCTCTCCGACCAACACGACCTGGCGAAGCGCCTGCTCGAATTTCGCGAGCTCGACAAGCTCAAAGGGACGTACATCGACGCGCTCCCTCGGTACGTCAATCCGTTGACCGGGCGCATCCACACGCGCTTCGACCAGGCCGTCGCGGCGACGGGGCGACTCTCGTCGAGCGATCCGAACCTGCAGAACATCCCGATCCGGAGCGAGTTCGGGCGCGCCATCCGCGCCGCGTTCGTCGCTCCGCCGGGGCACGTGATCCTGAGCGCCGACTACTCGCAGATCGAGCTCCGCGTCCTCGCGCATCTGTCGCAGGATCCCGAGCTCGTCGACGCGTTCGCCAGCGGCGGCGACGTGCACACCCGGACCGCGGCGCTCATGTTCGACAAGGCGCGCGACCAGGTCACGAGCGACGAGCGGCGCGCGGCGAAGACGATCAACTTCGGCGTCATCTACGGAATGGGCGAGAGCGCGCTCGCCAAGCAGAACGGCATCTCGCGCGAGCAGGCCGCGAAGTTCATCGCGGCTTACTTCGCGCGCTACGCGGGCGTCGCGCGCTTCATGGAGCGGATCGTAGACGCGGCGCGCAAGGGCGAGGCCGTGCGAACGCTCCTCGGCCGGCGGCGGTTCCTGCCGAACCTGCATTCGGCCAACCGCGCGCTCCGCTTCGAAGCCGAGCGCGTCGCGCGCAACACACCCATCCAGGGGACGGCGGCCGACATCTTGAAGCTCGCGATGATCGACCTGGGGCGCGACGGCGCGGTCCCGGGCGCGCAGATGATCCTCACGGTGCACGACGAGCTCGTCTTCGAAGTCACCGAAGCCGAGGCCGAGCGCGCGGGCGAGGCCATCCGCGAGCGCATGTCGGCCGCGATGAAGCTCGCGGTCCCCCTCGTCGTCGACGTCGGTACCGGAGCGAACTGGGCGGCCGCGCATTAGCTCGTCCGCGCTCGTCCGCGCTCGTCCGCGCTCGTCCGCGCTCGTCCGCGCTCGTCCCGCTTGCTATTGAGCTCGCTCTGACGCGAGGCGCGCTAGCATGCGGCAGGATGGGATCGCTTTCCGATCGCCTGCAAGCGCGGGCACCCTTGCGGCGAGAGCTCCATGAGCTTCATGAACGGCGCGCTCCGACCGTGGCCGTCGCGACGGTCGTCGCGTTCGCCGCCTGCATGCCGGTCGGATGCGCACACACCGAGGCGCTGCCGCAGCGCGAGCCTGCCTACGAGACCGCCGCTGTGAAGGGCGAGCCCCAGCCGCGCGCCGAGGCGCAGGTCGGCTATGCGACGTGGTATGGGGCGGCGCTCGCCGGGCACCACACGGCCGACGGCGGCCGCTTCGACCCGTCGAAGATGACCGCGGCGCATCTCACGCTCCCGTTCGGTACCTGGGTAGACGTCGTGCGCGTCGACAACGGAGCGAGCGTTCGCGTTCGCATCACCGATCGAGGCCCGTGGGGCCACCCCGACCGGATCATCGATCTGTCGCGCGAAGCCGCGAGGGAGCTCGGCACGCTCAAGATGGGCGTTGTCCGCGTGAAGCTCGTGGTGCTGCCCGCGGCTCCGTGATCGACCTTCGAGCGCTCGTCCTCTGGACTATCCGTCGACGCGCCGGCACCCCTCGCGGAACTCGCCGGCGTACTGCGCGTAACGAGCGGCCGCTTCCCGGAGCGTCCCGAGGTCACGTTCGGTCACGGCGCGCACGGCCTTCGCCGGCCGCCCCATCACCATGCTGCGCGGCGGGATGATCGTACCCGGCGTGACGAGCGAGCCGGCGGCGACGAACGACTGTTCGCCGATCACGGCGCCGTCGAGGACGATACTTCCCATCCCGATGAGGCAGCCGCTCCCGACCGTACACCCGTGGACGATGGCGCTGTGTCCGACGGTGACGTCGTCGCCGATCACAGCCCCCGATTCGCCTGACGTGATGTGGACGACCGCGTTGTCCTGGATGTTCGTTCGCGCGCCGACGCGGATGGGCATGTAGTCGCCGCGCAGCACCGCGCCGAACCAGACGCTCGCACCGTCGCCCAGATGCACGTCGCCGATGACGCGCGCGCCATCGGCCACGAAGACGTCACGACCGAGGCGCGGGCGGACCCCTTTCAGCTCGTAGATGGCCATCGTCGACCCCCCGCTTACCAGACCGGTAGCCGCCGCGTCGCCGCCGCAGGGCGGGACGAGGACGAGGACGAGGACGAGGACGAGGACGAGCGCGCGGACGTGGCGGCCGACACCGCCAGAGACAGGGGATCCGTGAGCTGACCGGCGAGCGAGTGCCGGTGAGCCTGGGTGATCTCGACCTCGACGATCCGCCCCACGAGGCGTCCCGCCCCGGGCGCGGCAATGTGGACGATCTCGCTCCGCGCCGTGCGCCCTTGCACCCGGTCGCGGGTGAGGTCGCCCTTCTCGCTCTTGCTCGCCCCTTCGACGAGGACCTCTTGCTTCGTGCCGACGAGCCCCCTCAGGTTCGCGGCGCCGAGCTCCTCGGCAAGCTGGAAGAGCCGCGCGAGCCGCTCGGCCTTCGTCTCTTCGGGCACGTCGTCTCCCAGGCGTAGCGCCGGCGTCTGGGGACGCGGCGAGTACTTGAATCCGAAGAGGGACACGAACCCGACCTCGCGAACGAGCGCCAGCGTCTGCGCGAAGTCGTCTTCGGTCTCGCCGGGAAAGCCCACGATGATGTCGGTCGACAGCGTAAGCCCGACCCGCGAGCGCTTCAGGCGCTCGGCGCGCGCCACGTATTCGGCGCGCGTGTAGCGCCGGATCATCCGGCGAAGGATACGATCGCTCCCCGACTGCACCGGCAAGTGAACGTGGCGGGCGAGGACGTCGAGCTCCCCGTGGACGCGCGCCAGCGAGGCCGTGGCGTGCCGCGGATGCGGGCTCGTGTAGCGGAGCCTCGCGAGCGCCGGCACCTCGCGCGCGAGTTTTCGCAAGAGGTGGGAAAACTGCGTCGCGTCGGCGGGCGCTTCGCGGCCAAGCGGATCCTCGTCGGGCGGGGGGAGCGTGTCGTCACGAAAGCTGTCGACCGTCTGCCCCAGAAGAAGCACCTCGCGCGAGCCGGCGTCCACGAACCGCCGGACCTCGTCGACGATGTCCCGCGCGGGTCGGTACCGTTCGGGGCCACGCGTGTAAGGCACAATACAGAAGCTGCAGCGCTCGTCGCAGCCCTTCATCGTCGTCACGAGGGCCGCGACGGGCGCGGGCGACGTCGCTACCGGCTCCCACGCAAGGAAGCGCGGGGCGGCCGTGTCGAAGACCGTTCGCGCCATCGGCGGCGCCCCTCCCAGCTGCTCCATCACGAGGGCCGGCAGCTCGGCGACGTTGTCCGGCCCGACCACCAGATCGATGTGCCGGATGCGCTGGAGCAGCGCCTCGCCCTCTTGCTGAGCCACGCAACCGGCGACCGCAATCACGAGATCGGGCTTCGCGCGCTTCAAGGGGGCCAGCTTTCCCACCTCGCTCCGCAGCTTCTGCTCGGCCTTCTCGCGCACGCTGCAGGTGTTGAAGACGACGAGGTCCGCGTCTTCGGCCCGCTCGACCGCGATACCGCCGGCCGCCCGGAGGACGCCGCCCATCCGGTCGGAGTCGTGGGCGTTCATCTGGCACCCGAAGGTCCGGACGAGGTACCGGAAGGAGCTGGACGGGGGAGCGATCACGGGGCGGCGCGGGACCATAGCCGATCGACGCCCGACACGCAGGGCGGGGCCAGTCCCCCCGGACTTGCGCAGGCCGCGCTCCAGCGTGATAACTCCGCGCCATGCATTTCGAGCCGCGCTATTCGACCCTGGTCGAGCTCTTTCAACAGGCCATCCAGACGCACGGTAGCCGCGAGCTCTTCGGGACCAAGAAAGACGGACGCTGGATCTGGACGACTTACACCGAGTTCGGGTCGATGGTCGATCGCTTCCGCGGAGGGCTCGCGTCGCTCGGTGTGGAGCGCGGCGACTGCGTCGCGATCGTCTCGGACAATCGCGTCGAGTGGGCCGTGGCGGCGTATGCCTGCTACGGGCTCGGCGCCTCTTACGTGCCGATGTACGAGGCCCAGCACCCGAAGGAGTGGGAGTTCATCGTCCGCGACTGCGAGGCCAAGGTGCTCATCGTGGCCAGCGACGCGATCCGGGCGAAGGCCGGCGCCCTCTTCGACACGTCCCCGTCGCTCCGGCACATTGTCGTGCTCGGCGTCGTGCTCGGCGTCGTGCTCGGCGTCGTGCCCGTCGTGCCCGACGAGGCGCTCGGCGAGGCGCGGGCGGCGAACACGAACGGCACGGCGGCGGCCAGGGGAGGCCGGGTCGTTTCTTACGACTCGCTCCTGAATTCGGGGCGCTCGGTCCCCTCGATCGTTCCCGCCCCGAACGACACGGCGGGCCTCATCTACACGAGCGGGACGACCGGGAACCCGAAGGGCGTGATCTTGACGCACGCCAACATCGCGTCGAACGTGAGCGCGACCCGCGCGATCTTCCCGATAGAGTTCGCCGACCGTTCGCTCTCGTTTCTGCCGTGGGCCCATGTCTTCGGGCAGACGGTCGAGCTCCACACCCTCCTCTCGACAGGTGCGGCGATGGCCATATGCGAGGGCGTCGACCGTATCCTCGATAACCTCGCCGAGGTGCAGCCCACGCTGCTCTTCAGCGTGCCGCGCATCTTCAACAAGATCTACACGTCGGTGCAGCAGCAGCTCGCGGCGCGCCCCAAACCAGTGCAGCTCCTCGTGAAGGAAGCGCTGAAGGCCACCGCGAAGGAGCGCGCTGGCGAGCGCCTCCGCGTTCGGGAGCTCGCGCTGTTGACGCTCGTCGACCGTCTCGTGTTCTCCAAGGTGCGCGCTCGGTTCGGCGGCAAGCTCAAATACGCCTTCTCGGGCGGCGCCGCCCTGTCGCGCGAGGTGGCGGAGTTCATCGATTCGCTGGGCATCCTCGTCTACGAGGGCTACGGCCTCACCGAGACGAGCCCGATCGCCACGGCCAACTCACCGGGCTCTCGCAAGATCGGCAGCGTCGGTCGCCCGCTCCCCGGTGTTCGCGTCGAGATCGATCCGGCCACGGGCGTGTCGAAGCCCGCGCCCGACGGCAAGAGCATGCGCTTCGAAGGCGAGGTCGTGGTCTACGGGCACAACGTCATGAAAGGGTACCTGAAGCGACCGGAAGAGAACGCGGCGGTCTTCACCAAGGACGGCGGATTCCGCACGGGCGACATGGGTTACGTCGACGCGCAGGGGTTTCTCTTCCTCACGGGGCGCATCAAGGAGCAATACAAGCTCGAGAACGGCAAATACGTCGTCCCGACGCCCCTCGAAGAGGCCCTGAAGTTGAGCCCCTACGTGGTGAACGCCATGGTCTACGGCGACAACCGGCCGTACAACGTCGGGCTCGTCGTCGCCAATGTTCCTGCCGTGCGAAGGTGGGCCGAGACCGAGCACCTGCGCCTACCCAACGACGAAGCGGCCCTCCTGAAAGACGAGCGCGTGCGCGCCCTCTTCAAGGGCGAGCTGGAGAAGCAAGCGGCCGCGTTCAAAGGCTTCGAGTCGGTGCGGGACTTCGCGCTCATTGCGGACGACTTCACGACCGACAACGGGATGCTCACGCCCAGCCTCAAGTTGAAGCGCCGGAAGGTGGTCGAGACCTATGGTTCGATCCTCGATCAGCTCTATGCCGGCGCGAAGAAGGCGAAGCGATCGGCCGCCGGGGCTCCGGCGGCATGATTTGCACACGCAATGACCGAGGAAACGACGCGTCGGGCGAGGGTAGAGGCCTGGAGAGGTTCACCCGGATGTCGCCCTTGAAATCGAAAAAATCCTATACGAGCGTGCTTTCACGCGGCGCGGTGCCCGAGGCAGGAGCAGGCCCGGGCCCTGACGGGTCCGTCGACGCCGGAGACGCGGTGCCGGTCGAAGCCGGCCAGGCCGATGCCGCCGTGACCGGCGAGGAGAGTGCTCCTTGGCTGGAGAAGGCCGTGGGATCTTCACGCGACGGCTGCCGGACCCTCTGCTCTCGCTGCACCGTGAGCGCGGGCAGTCATGGGCCGTGCAATGCCATGGCATATGCCATGGTTCGTCATCGCAAGGCCGATGGCCGGCCATGGCACATGCCATGGTTCGTGATCGTAAGGCCGATGGCCGGCCATGGCACGTGCGATGGTTGGTGATCGGAAGGACGGTGCTCGGCCATGCCACGTGCGATGGGTCGTCATCGCCCAGGTGATGACCGGTCATGGCGCTCGCCATGGGTGCCCATCGCCCTTTGCAAGGTCGGGGAGGGCACCGTCGCCCGAGCCGCTGGGCATCGCACGAACCCCGCGAGCCAAGCGCGTCAGCCAGCAAGTCTTCGACCCCGACCTTCTCCGCGCTCTCTCTCGCCTCTGCGGCCCATCCCGCTCTCTTCGAGCGAATGCCCCCTACACGGCTCCAGCCTACCGGACGCCGCGGCTCTCTTCGATGGCGAGCATGAGATCGCCCACCATCCGGCCGCGGTCGTTGATGGCCTCGCGGGTGCTCACGGCGGCGAGCGCCCGCTGGATCGTCCCCCGGTAAGCATCGGTCGGGGCGATGCGCGCGATGCGCGCGAGGAAGCGGATCGCCATCACGTTGTCTTCGAACGGGCGCCGTCGGGCCGCGAGGACACCGACGGCGGTGGGATCGGGCGTCGACGCGAAGAAGCCGCCGGCCGGATCGGAGAGCGCTCGGGCCATGAAGCCGGCGATTCGCTTCGCGCCTTCGAGGTACGCGACCTTGCCCGTCGCCTCGTAAAGCCGGGCGAGTGCGAACCCGAACGCCGCGTTGTCGGCCAGGTAGAGCGCGCGCGCGTCGTCAGGGTCGGCCTGGCCCGCGTGGCCGATGCCCCCGAGGCTCGCATCGGTTGCGTGGGTCGCGAGGATCCGCACGGCGGCGCGCTCGGCCGCCGAGATGGCGGTGGGGTCGTGCGCGGCCTGAGCGAGCGTGACGTAGGCCGCGATGACCAGGCCGTTGTCGCGGCCGTACTCGTGGGTGTCGACGCGCGGGATGCCGAGGGCCCGCCGGCCGGCGTCGTCCCTGGCGTAGTAGTCCTGGCCGGGGACGAATGTCTTGGTCGCGTCGTGCGCGTTCAGGTCGGCGTCCATGGTCGCGTAGAATGCGCCTTCGGGGCTCGTCATGAAGTGGTCGACGAACCCGCGTACGAGCTGCGCGGTCTGCAGCCATTGCGGGTCGCCCGTGAGCGCGAACGCGGCGGCGTAGTTGTCGATGGCCCCCGCCTGATACGGCGCGAGCTTCTCGAAGTGCGGATGGACCCAGTCGCCGTCGGTCGAGTACTGGCAGATGCCGCCCCACACGGGGTCGATGATCTTGCGCTGCTGGCCGAGCGTGAAGAGGACCCGCTTGCGCGCGATGTCGCTGCCGTTCTTCGCCTGCGCGAGCGCCCAGGCGTTGTCCGAATAAAGGGGGACCTTCTGCAGCTCGCCCCAGCTGCCGTGCTTCGGGTCCCAGTAATGGTCGAGCGCGCGCTGCGTCATCGTGGCGGCGTCGGCGATCTGGCCCTCGGTCAGGGGACCGCCTTGCATGGCCGTGGCCCTCGCTCCGGTCACGACGGGCACCGGGGTGGGTGCGGAGGCCGCCGCGTTCAGGACCGCGAGCAGCTTCGCGGGCGGCATGTACCCCCGGTACTTGCCAATCTCCTCGGCATCCGCCGTCATGAGCACGGTCGCGGGCCAGCCCCACTCTTCGTAGCGCTCTTCGAAATCGGGCCGCGAGTCGATATCGACCTTCACCGGGAGGAAGCGCTCGGCGAGGAGCTTTCGCACTTCGGGGTCCTGATAGGTCGTCGCGTCCATCACGTGGCACCAGTGGCACCATTCGGCGCTGCCATCGATGAGCACGATGCGGCCCTCGGCACGCGCGCGCGCGAACGTGGCCGCGTTGAGGGGCGCCCACGAGAGGGGGCCGGCGGCGTGCGGCGCGTTCATCGCGGCGTCCGGGGCGGTGGCGATCGATTCATCGCCCGCGTTCGGCGCGTTCGGCGCGGTCGACGAGGCCCCGGCGGTCGTCGCTGGCGCTGCCGGCCTCGCGCACGCCGCCACCACGGCCAAGCACGCGCTCGAGACGCCGGCCGAGATTCTCATGGTCTCAGCTTACGCGGAGTTCGTCGGCGAGGTTCCAGCGACTTCGCTCGACCGTCGCTATCCCATTCGTCGCCAGTCGACCATGCCAATGCCTCGGCTCGCCGCGCGGTACTCGATGGTCCGCCGCATGCCGTGCGCGTCGCCGCCGATCTGCAAGGGTACGGGCCGCGAAAACGTCATCCGGACATGGGTGGCGAGCCAGTCGTGCATGCCCCGAAGCGGATGCTCACCATTCCAGAGGCGGGGAATCGTGGTCACGGCGCTGAGGGCGCCCCGCGAGTAGGCGCGCACGCTCATGAAGCCCGGCATGCGCTCCGCGAAGGGAAACGCCTTGAAGCGGTATCCAAACTCGGGACATGTTCCCACAGACGCCGTGCCGACGGGGCCGTCGTAGATCACCGCGCCGGGTCCCACGCCTTCGAGCGGCCGAGGCCGGCCCGCGTTGTCGATGGCGTAGATCTCGCTGCCGAGGTTCTCGATGACGACGTGGGGGTTGCCGAAGATCGCGACCTTCGGCGCGGTTCGCAAGAGCGTGGCCGAGAGGTACCCGTAGACGCTCTTGGTGAAGTGCCGGCTGGGGCCCTTGCTCGCCTCGAGCTGTCGTTTGTAGTCGTCGAGGATCATTGCGTCCCAGCCGGAGCCCGCGAAATGAGCGAGGGTCCCTTCGACTTCGATCAAGCTGCAGCGGCGCGTCGGCAAGGGACCCGGTGTTCTGGCGAGCAGCTCGAGGCACTGATAGAGCTTCGGCGCCCCGAGCGCGTGAGCCCATCCGTTTCCGGTCCCGAGGGGCAAGATGCCCATTGTCGGCAGCGACTCGCCTTCGCCCGCCAGGAGGGAGAGCGCGTTGACCAGCGCCACGGCCGAGCCGTCGCCCCCGGCAGCGAGCACGGCACGAATTGGCGAGAGGACGCGGAGCCAGGCGCCGATCTCCTGGGGGCTCTTGGTCAGCCGCACGCTCGCGCCCGGGAGCACGCGCGCGATCTGCACGGCCACGCGCCGGCCCCCTCGCTTCGCGTTGGCGTTGACCAGGACCGCGAGGCCCGCGCCGGCTCCGGGCATGCTCGGCGCCGGCCAGGTCGGCGGGTTCGCCGGATTTGCGGTCGCCGCGCCCGTCAAAGGGCGCTCTCGATGACGCGGCGCACCTCGTTCATCAGCCCGATGCGGCCGTCCTTACCGCGGTCGGTGTAGGGTCGCGGATCGATCTTCTCGTGGATGGTCACCCGGACGTCGGCACCGGCATGCGACGCGACGCCTTTGGCGGCGAGCACGTCGCGCGTGCCTTTGAGCGTGACCGGCAAGATGGGGAGACCGGCCTCGAACGCCAGGTAGAACGCACCCTTCTTGAAGGGGAGGAGCTCGCCCGTCCGGCTGCGCGTGCCCTCGGGCGCGATCCACACGTGCGTTCCGCCGGCCAGGAGCGCGCGTGCGGCGTCGAGGCTGCGGATGGCGGCGTCGCGATCGCTTCGATCGATCGAGATGAATCCGGCCGCCGCCAGCGCTCCCCCGAAGACCGGCACGCGAAAGAGCTCCTTCTTGGTCACCATCCGGATGTTCGGACCGACGACAGAGAAGAGTACGGGGATGTCATACAACGACTGATGGTTGCTCATGACCAGGTACGTCTCGCCGCGCCCGAGGTGGTGCCGGCCCGAGACCGTCACGGTGATCCGGGCATTGTCGACGACCTCTTTCGACCACCCCTCGAGGCGATCGTCGCAGATTTGCTTGGTCAGCCGGCCGCGGAGGGCGTCGATGACCGTCGGCCACGAGATCGCCAGAGTCTCGTAGATGTTCTCTAGCGACAGTACGACCGAATCGCTCATCCGAGAACCTCGCAGGTAACACGAAAGCCGGCGCTGGGGGGATGGGCGTTGGCGACGGATGCTGGCGATGGATGCCGCGGATGGACGCTGAGCGATGAACGTGGACCTACGCGGACGGACCTTCCGGAAAACTCGGCCCGCGCTCGTGCCCGCGCGCTCGGCTGCACCAGCCCTTGCTATCGCGAGCCCCGCTCCGTAGCATGGCCCCCCTCGAAGCGGCGATTTCCCTGCAGGATTTCGCACGGTTTCCTCAATGTCAGCCGAATGTTTGCTGCCGGCCGTAGGTGGCGCGAAACCGCCAGGTGATGGATGAGCGCGAAGACGATCAAGAGCGCCCTCGGACTGCTGCAAGACGATCCGGACAGCGCCCCTACGTGGCAGACGCTCCGCATGGAGGTCGAAGACGAACCGGGTATGGGCACAGACGAGCTCGCAAAGCTCCTCGAGTCCGCTCGCCGCGTCTATGAAGGGCGGCGCGAGTACGAGGCGGTTCAGAAGCTGCTCGAGATCGAGCTCGTCGCGGCTTCTCGCGGGGGCGGCACGGCGCGCGAGCACGCGCTCCTCGCCGAGCTTGCGCGCGTCCTCGACGAAGAGCTGATGGACGACGCGGCGGCGCGTTCGGCCTACGAGCGGCTCCTCGCGAACACGCCGGGCGACAACGACGCGGCCGACGCCCTCGACCGCACCAACGCGAAGCGCGCAAAATGGCGCGAGCTTTCCGAGCGCTACGTGCAGGAAGCGCAGGGCGCAGGCGACGCTGCGTTCCGGAGCTCGCTACTCGTCAGCGCCGCCGAAGTGGTGTTCCGCTACGGGCGCATCGACGGCGAGAAAGAGCTCATCGATCGCATCGTCGCGCTCCTGCGCGAGGCGTTGCAGCTCGACCCGAAGAACCGGCGAGCCGAGATGCTCCTCGAGCGCATGCTGCGCGACGACGGGCGGTGGGACGACGTGGCCGAGGCGCTCGAGCGATTCGCGAGCGAGGCCACGCAGAAAGACGAGAAGATCGCCGGCTGGCTGCGGCTCGCGCGGACCTTCGCCAAGAAGTTGAAGTCGGCGGACCGCGCCGCGGCCGCTTACGAGCGCGTCCTCGACGTGGCGCCGAGCAACGCCGAGGCCGCGGGCTTTCTCTCCGACTATTTCACGTCGCGCGAGACGTGGGACCACCTCGTGGCCCTCTACGAGGGTCAACTCTCGGCCGGCGCCCTGCGGGGCAAAGACGAAGAGTCGGGCGCGGCGCTCCAGGTCGCGATGATCCACTGGCGCAAGCGCAACCGGCCCGACGCCGCCGAGGCGTGGTTCGAGCGGCTCCGCAAGCTCGACCCGGCCAACGCGGCGATGCTCTCGTTCTTCCGCGACTGGTGCTCGACGCGCGGCGAGAACACGCGCCTGGCGACCATCCTCGGCGACGCGCAACGAGCGACGCCCGACGGGGTCGAGCGGGGAGCGATCGTCGCCGAGATCGCGAAGCTGGCCGAAGAGGGCGCGAACGCCCAGAAGGCGATCGAGCAGTGGCGCGCGGTGTTGCGCCAGGATCCCGGCAACAAGGACGCGCGCGACGCGCTGAAGCGCCTCTACCGGCAGACGGCGAGCTGGAACGCCCTCACCGACTTGCTGCGCCAGGAGCTCGACAAGCTCGCGGCCGACGACGCGCCCGGGCGCCTGCCGGTGCTGCGCGGCATCGCCGTCGTCTACCGCGACGAAGTGAAGAGCGACTCGGCGCTCGTGACCGTGCTCACGCAGATCGTGCAGCTCGATCCGACCGATCTCCCGAGCGTGCGCGAGCTGGCGCGGGTCTACGAGTCCCTCCAGCGGTGGCGCGATCTCCTGACGATGCAGGGACGCCAGGCCGACCTCGAGGTAGAGCCGGGGGTGAAGGCCGAGCTGTGGAGGATGATCGCGCGTCGCTGGCTCGATCAATTTTCCAACGTACAGAACGCGGTCGAGGCCTTCGAGAAGCTACACGCCGTCGATCCGGCCGATCGCGAAGCCGTCGAGCGCCTGAAGGAGCTCTACGCGAAGCGTCGGGCCTACAAGCCGCTCTACGCGCTCCTCGGGCAGGAAGCCGACGCCCTCTCTGAGGGCGCCGAGCGGCGCGAGATCTGGATGGAAATGGCGAAGCTCGCCGCGGAGCGCCTCGATATGGGCGCCCAGGCGGTGGCCTGGCACCGGCGCGTGCTCGACGAAGAGCCCTCGTCGGCCGCGGCGCTCGACGCGCTCGAGAAGCAGGCCGAGCGCGACAAGGACTTCGCAACGGTCGCCGACGTGCTCGAGCGGCGCGTGGCGCTCGCGACCGACGCCGCCGCGCGCCTCGTGATCCTCCTCAAGCTCGGGGGGATTTACTCCGATCGCCTGCGCGATCCCACCAAGGCGATGAGCGCCTGGCGCCGCGTGCTGACGTTGCAGCCGGGGCACGCCAAGGCCCTGCGCGTGCTGCGCGACAGCTACGTCGCGATTCGCGACTACGATGGTCTGACGGAGCTCTATGCGGAGAGCAAGGACTGGGAGGGGCTGGTCGAGGTCCTCTCGGGCGCTGCCGACAAGGCGACCGAGCCCGAGCTGAAGATCGATCTCAGCTTCCGGAGCGCGACCGTCTACGCCGAAAAGCTGAACGCTCCGGACCGGGCCTTCCGGTCGTACGAGCGCGTACTCAGCGTGCGCCCCGACGATGCGCGCGCGGCCGCCGCGCTGGCACCTCTCTACGAGAAAGACGAGAAGTGGGCGCGATTGCCGGCGCTCTACGAGATCCTCCTGGGCGACGCTCGCGACGCCGAGGACAAGCTCAGGCTCCTCGACAAGCTCGTGCAGGTCTCGGGTCTGCGCCTGCAGGATCGGGCGGCGGCGTTCGCCTGGGCGCGCAAGGCGTACGAGCTCGCGCCCGGCCGCGAAGGCGCCCTCGCGACCTTCGAGGCGGCAACGCGCACCGCGGAGGAGTGGCCGGGGTTCGTGGAAGCTCTCGTCGCCCGGCTCGAGGCGCTCGATGGCACGCGGTCCGGGGGAAAGAAGAGCAAGAAGAAGAGAGAGGCCGAGGGCAACGAGATCGGCCGGCGCGAAGCGCAGCGCGCCCTGCGCTCGAAGCTCGCCGAGGTCTATGCGCGCGACATGGGCCGCGTCGACGAGGCCGTGCAGATCTATCGGCTGCTCGTCGAAGAAGACGAGAGCGACGATCTCGCGGTGCAGACGCTCGATCGCGTTCTGCGCGAGGCCGATCGCCGCGACGACTTGCGCTGGCTCTTCGACCTCCGGATCCGACGCACGAACACCCCCCTCAAGCTCGACTTGCTCGGCGAGTGGGCGCTCCTCGAAGAAGAGGCGTTCGGCGCGCCCGACAACGCGGTTCGCCTCTACCGGCGGATGCTCGAGCTCGTGCCTCACCACGGGAGCGCGCTCCGCTCCCTCGCGCGACTCTTGCGAGCGCAGGGCGACGCCAACGGCGCGGCCGAAGTCATCGCGCTCGATCGCGACCAGCGCGAGGGCATGGACCGGGCGGCTCGGGAGATCGAGCTCGCGAAGCTCTACGTCGAGCCTCTGCACAAGTATGTCGACGCGCTCCGCGCGAGCGAACGGGCGCTCGAGCTCTCGCCCAACGACCCGCGCGCGGTCGAGGTGGTCGAGCAGCTCCTCGTCATCGGCGAGACGCGCGCGCGAGCGGCGGCGATCCTCGAGCGCGCCTACGGCGAGACGGGCGCGGCGCAGCGTCAGGCTGACGTGCTCGAAGTGCTGATCGCGACCACGGCCGCGCGGGACGACCGCTTGACGCTCTACGGGCGCCTCGCTGACGTGCATGCGGCTAAGCTGAGCGACGCGAACGGCGCGTTCGACGTCATCGCGCGCGCGGCGGGCGAGTTCCCGACGGACCTGCCGCTGTGGGATCGACTGTCCGCGCTCTCCGCCGAGACGGGCAGGGCCCAGGACTTCGCCGGCGGGCTCGTGGCGGCCGTGGCGCCGACGGGACCGACCGGACTGCCCGGACGCGTCGAGCTCGATCTGTCCGAGCGCGCATCGACGCTGTTCGACGAGAAGCTCGGCGACGTCGAGCGCGCCACCCCGTACTTCGAGCGGATGCTCGCGCTGCAGCCGGGCAACGAGCGCGCCTTCCAGCGTCTCAAACAGATCCTGACCACGCGCGAAGAGTGGAACGAGCTGGGCGGCCTCTACGAGCGTGTCGTCGAGGCGAACCCGGATCCCGTGCGGAGAGCGGAGCTCCTCGCCGAAGTGGCTCTCGTCGCCGAAGAGATCACCGGGGACCGCCCGAGGGCGATCGCCTACTACGAGAGGATCCTCGAGCTCGATCCGGTTCACGAGCAGGCCGTGCGTTCTCTCGATAGCCTCTACGCGGCCGAGCACCGCTGGGACCGCCTCGCGCAGCTACTCGAGCGCCGTCGCCAGGGCGCCGTGGGCGACGAGCGCCTCGATCTCGACCAGCGCCTCGGAACGCTCCTCTTCACCCAGCTCGGCGACGCTTCGGGCGCGCTCGCGCACCTCGAGCAGGTGCTGCGAGAGCGCCCGAGCGCGACGCAAGCCCGCCATCTCGTCGAGAAGATCCTCGACGTACCGGAGCTGCGCGCGCGTGCGGCGATCATCCTCGAGGCCGTGTACGCCACCCGCGACGAAGTGCCCGAGCTCGTTCGCGTGCTCGAGATCCACCTCGAGTTCGCGACGCACGCCGACGAGCGGCGCGACCTGCTCCGCCGCGTGGCCGACCTCCGCGACGAACGCCTGCGCGACGACGCTGGCGCCCTCGAGGCGTTCGCGCGCCTGCTGCCCCTCGATCCCGAGGACGCTCGCGCTCGCGAGCGCATGCTCGAGATCGCGCGACGGCTCGGCGCCCACGAGCGCGCGGCCGGCGTGCTCACCACGACGGCGGCCGCCGCGACGGCTCCGGTGCCACGCTCCGACATCCTCATGGATGTCGCGCGACTCTGCGAGAGCGAGCTGAACGACGCCGCCCGCGCCGAGGCTGTCTACCGGCAGGTCTTGCAGCTCGCTCCGGACGACGCATCGATCGCGCTGCCCCCGTGCCGCGCGCTCGAGCGCATCTACGTCCGCGGCGACAGCCAGAAGCTCCGCGACATCCTGCGCATTGAGGTGAAGCTCGAAGAGAGCCCCGACGCGCGCCGCGAGCTGCTCGGGCGGCTGGGCGAGCTCTGCGAGAACGTGCTCGACGATTCGCGCGGCGCCATCGACGCGTGGCGGGCCAGGCTCGAAGACGACCCGAGCGACCCGCACGCGCTCTCGGCACTGGATGGCCTGTACGAGAGCACGCAGAGCTGGACGGAGCTCATCTGGATACTGCGCGTCCGGGAGCGACAGACCGACGATCGCGAGACGCGCCGGACCTTCATGGTGCGCATCGCGCGGACGCTCACCGAGCGCCTGACCGAGATCGACGGAGCCATCACGGCCTATCGCGCGGTGATCGAGGACTTCGGTGCGGATCGCACGTCGCTCGCGGCGCTCGCGATGCTCTACCAGCTCGCCGATCGCTGGCAGGACCTCGCCGACACCCTCGAGGCGGACCTCGCGCTGGCCGAGACGCCCGGCGACAAGCTGCACATCCTCGCGCGCCTGGGCGAGGTCCGGCAAGTCAAGCTCGGCGACGTGGCCGGGGCGATGGAAGCGTACCGTCAGGCGCTCGGGATCGATCCGTCTCACGAGCGGTGCCGTAGCGCCCTGGAGGCGATGCTCGACGACGACGGCGCGCGCCTCGAGGCGGCCGAGATCCTGCACCCGCTCTACGAGTCCGACGGCCTCCACGAGAAGCTCCTCAGAGTCCTCGAGATCGAGGCCGAGCACGCCGATTCGACGGCGTCGAAGCTGGCGACGATCGCCCAAGCCGTGCGCGTAGCCGAGGGCCCGCTGAGGGACCCCACGCGCGCCTTCTCGTACGCGGCGCGAGGGCTGCGCGAGGCCGTGGCCGATCCGGAGCTCCGGCTCTGGATCGACAGGGCCGAGCGTCTCACGGCCACCACGGGAAAGCACGAGGACCTCGTCGAGCTCCTCCGCGCCGCGGTCGGTGAGATCGTCGACGGCGATCTGCAGCTCGAAGTGACGTTGCGCATCGCCCAGATCGCGCACGCTCCCCTCGGCAACACGGCGCTCGCGAAGGAGTACTACGCTAGGGCGCTCGACGTACGCGGCGACGACAAGCGCGCGCTCGTCGCGCTCGAAGCGCTCTACGAAGAAACGGGCGACCATCCGGCGCTGCTCGATATCGTCAAACGGCGAGCCGAGGCGTCCGACACCGACGGGGAGCGGAGGCAGCTGCTCTTCAAGCAAGCGCAGCTCTGCGACGAGAAGCTCGGCGACACCCGGGCGGCGATCTCCGTCTACGAACAGATCGTCGAGATGTCTCTCGACGCGAAGGCGATCGACGCGCTCGAACGCCTCTACGCGCAAGCCGAACGCTGGGAGGACCTCATCGGCCTCTACGAGCGCCAGATCGTCGCGCCCGGCACGTCGAACGAGCGCCGGGCCGCCCTTCACCACGCGCTCGGCAAGCTCCTCGAGAAGCGAACCGGCGAGGTGGACCGAGCGTTCGACGAGTATGCGGCGGCACTCTCGATTGACCCGAGGCACCCGCAGTCGGTCGCCTCGCTCGAAGCGCTCATGGGGCAGCGCGAGCATGCGGCGCGGGCCGCGGCGATGCTCGAGCCGGTGTACCTCGCGCGTCTCGACTGGCGCCGCGTCATGGCGACGATCGAGGCCCGCCTCGACGTCAGCCAGGACCCCGACGAGCGGCGGCTCCTCTTGCGACGGCTGTCGAAGCTCCACGAAGAGCAGGCCGAGGACTATCGCGCGGCGCTGGAGACGACGGCGTTGCTCCTCGCCGAAGACGCGACCGACGAAGGCACCTGGGCGGAGCTCGAACGCCTGGCCCGGGTCGCCAACTCCGAAGCGCGGCTCGCAGAGATCTACGCGGGCGAGCTCGAGAAGATCGCCACCGACGAGCTCGCGACGGCGCGTCTGGCGAAGCGCACCGGTGAGCTCTTCGAGGCCCAGAAGGACGTCGAGCGGTCCCTCCAGTTTTACCGGCGCGCGTACGCTTTCGCTCCCGAGACGTCCGGCGGGAGCTTCGCGGCCATCGATCGCCTCCTGCATGAGTCGGGCCGGCCGGCTGACCGCGTGAAGCTCTATCGCGACGCGCTCGATTACAAGCACGACCCGGCGCAGCGCCTCGGGGCTCTTCACACGATCGCGCTGTTGCAAGAGACCGAGCTCTCCGACGACGCCGGCGCCGTCGCGACCTACCGCGCCGCGCTCGACGTCGACGAAGGGGACATGCACGCGCTCGAAGCGCTGTCCCGGCTCTACGCACGCGGCGAGCGCTGGCGCGACCTGGCCGAGCTGACCCGGCGCCGCGCCGAGCAGAGCGCGCTCCCCGAAGACGAAGCCGCGCACCGCATGCAGCTCGCGAAGCTCCTGGTCCAGAAGCTGGGGGAGCCGCAGACCGGCATCGACGAGCTCCAGACGGTCGTCGAACTCGTGACCGCTTCGGGCGATGGCCCCGGCGCCGAGGCGGTGGCGACGCTCGAAGAGCTGCTCCACGCGCCGGAGCACAAGGCGCGCGTGGTCGACATCTTGCGCCCGATCTACGAGCGGGCCGACGACTGGCGTCATCTCATCTCGATCAACGAGCAGCGGCTGCTCCTTGCTGCCGAGGTCCCGGAGCGGGTCACGATCCTGCGCGAGAACGCGAACCTCTGGGAGAAGCGCGGGGGCGATCGCCGCCGCGCGTTCGAGGCCATCCGGCAAGCGTGGATCCTCGATCCCGAAGACGGTGACGCCCGCGGCGAGCTCGATCGTCTCGCCGCGACCACGAAGCGCTGGGACGACCTCGCCGCCGCGTACGAGACCGGCATCGAAAAGACCGACGGCCTGACCAAGCGCGAGCTGCTCTCGGCGCTCGCCCAGCTGCACGACAAGCGCCGCGACGATCCGCGCCGCGCCCTCCTGGCGTGGGAGCGCCTCTTCTCGCTCGACGAGACCGAGTTCGAGCCGCTCGAAGAGATGGATGCGCTGGCGACGCTGCTGAGCGACTGGGGCGCCCTCGTGCGGGTGCTCGTGAAGAAGGTCGATCTCGTCCCGGACGACGAGACCCGCGCATCCACGTGGCGGCGCATCGGCGAGGCCCGGCGCGACATGCTCGACGACGCGCTCGGAGCCATCGAGGCTTACGAGCGGGCGCTCGAACTCGAGCCCGAAAGCACGCTGACGATCGACTACCTCATCGACCTCTACGAACACCGGAGCGACGCCTCACGCCTCGTCGACCTTTGCCGCCGGCGCGTCGAGCTTTGCGGCGAGGGCGACGACGAGCTCAAGTTCAAGCTGCTCGTCTCCGCGTCCAGCCGGTACGTGACCGACCTGTCGGACCATCGCGAGGCGATCGAGTGCCTCGTGCAGGCCCTCGGCGTCCAGGGGGTGGCCGAAGGTCACGACGAGGTCCTGCGGCGGCTGGACTCCCTTTACACGCACGAGCGTCTCTGGCCCGAGCTTCTCGACAATCTCAAGCTCCAGGCCGGCGCCGCCCCCGACGACGGGGCGCGACGCGCGCTGCAAAAGCGAATCGCGTCGCTCTATGCGGTGCAGCTGCAAGACGCTCAGTCGGCCCTCGAAGCATATCGAGGGGTCCTCGACGGCGGGTTCGACGAAGAGTCGGTCGCGGCCATTCGGAGCATCGGCGAGTCTCGCGACGAGCTCCGCGGCGACGCGGCCGACGCGCTCGAGCCCGTGCTCCGCGCGGCTGGCCGGCACCAGGAGCTGGCGTCCGCTCTCGAGCTCCGGCTGCGCTCGCAGACCGAAGCTCTGGACCGGGCGCGCACGCTGCGCGCGCTCGCCGAGGTGTCCGAGACGGCCCTTGGCGACGCCGAGCAAGCCGAGTCCGCGCTCATTCGCGCGCTGTCCGAAGAGCCGCAAGACGCATCACTTCACGGAGAGATCGAGCGGCTCGCCGAGCGAATCGGCGCCGACGGGTGGAGGCGATACGCCGACGCGCTGCAAGAGCGTGCGGTCGGGATCTTCGACGCGAACGTCGCTGCGGACCTGTTCGTGCGCCTGGGGCGGGTCAGCGAAGAAAAGCTCGATGACGCGCCCCGGGGCGCGAAGGCCTACACGGCAGCCGTGGAGCGAATGGGGGACGATCCCGCCGTGCTTCGGGCACTCGATCGGCTTCACGGCAGGCTTCGTGACACTCGCGGTCTGGCCGACGTCCTCGAGAGGCGCATCGCCGTCGAGGCGGACGCGAGGGTGCAGGCGGACCTCTTGAACCGTCTCGCGGTGCTGCAGATTCACGAGTTCGGGGAGCGCGCACAGGGGCTGTCGACCTTGCGGCAGGCGCTCGAGCGGGTCCCCGATCACACCGCGAGCCGCGAGGCGCTCGAGGGTCTCCTCGACGACGGCGCGCTCTTCGAGGACGCCTTCGAAGCCCTCGAGTTCGTTCATCGCATGCTCGGTCGCACCGAGGAGCTCGCGAACCTCTACGAGCGTCGCGTCGCGCGTGCGCAGTCCGCGGGCGACCGCATCCGCGCGCGGCTCGATCTCGCGCGGGTACTCGAAGAGATGGTCGGGGATCGGCCGCGTGCCCAGCGAGCCGTCGAGGCAGCGGTCGCCGAAGACCCGTCCGAAGAGGACTCGCTCACCGAGCTCGAACGGCTGGCCGCCGTGAACGACGGGTGGCGAGAGGCGGCCGAGACCCTCTCGGGAGCGCTCGACGCCGAGCAGGACTTGCCGGCCGTGACGCGGATGGAGCTCTTTATCCGCCTCGCCGGCTGGAGGCGAGACAAGCTCGCCGACAAGCGACGCGCCGAAGACGCGTACGCCCGGGCTCTGTCGATCGATCCCGAGAACCTCGACGTCCTTCGCGCGCTCGAGGATCTGCGACGCGAGCCCGGGCGCGAGCGCGAGCTCGTGCACACCCTGCGAACGCGCGCGCGCCTGGAGACCGACATCGCGACGAAGCGCGAGCTCCTCCGCGACGCGAAGGGGCTCGCCGAAGGGCCCGTCGGGGACCGCGACCTCGCCGAAGCGACGCTGCGCGATCTCATCGCCGAAGACGAGGCCGACCTCTGGGCGCTCGAAGAGCTCACGAAGCTCCGGGCCGCCGCGGGCGACGACGCCGAGGTGGTGAAGCTCCTGCTCTTCCGCGCGGAGATCGGCTCCGACGGCGAAGCTGCGCTCAGGCTGAGGCACGAGGCGGCGCGGGTCCTCGTCGAGAAGCTGCAGGAAGCCACCCGAGCCACGTCGCTCTACGAAGAGATACTCGACTCGGAGCCCACGGACGCGCCCGCGGCGACGGCGTTGCGCTCGCTCTACAGTCAAGCCGGTCGCGATCGCGATCTCGCCCGGCTGCTCATGCGCCTGATCGACGTTGCCACGGCGCAAACCGAACGAGCGAGCCTGCGGATCGAGCTGGCGAAGCTCCAGCGCGATCGCTTCAAATCGCAAGACGACGCCATCGAGACGCTGCGCGCGATCCTCGACGAGGATCCGACGCAGGCGGAGGCCGTGCTCACCCTGTCGCAGCTCTACGAGGCGATGGGCCGCGATGCCGAGCTCGCCGAGCTCCTCAAGGCGCAGCTCGACGCCGCGCGCGACCGAAGCGACATCGCCTCCGAGCTGGCCCTCCTAGTGAGGCTCGGCGAGGTGCACGAGGGACGCCTCGGCGACGCGACCGCCGCGCAGGAGGCGTACGAAGACGTGCTCGTTCGTGATCCGGACCACCGCGGGGCGCTCGAGGCGGTCGCCCGCATCGCCCAGCAGCGCGAGGATTGGGAGCGGGCGTCGACGGCGCTGGCGAAGCTCGTCGACCTCGCGAGCCCCGCCGAAGGCGTGCTCTGGGCGCTCAAGCTCGCCGAGGCGCGCGAGAACAACGGCGACGCGGACGGCGTCGAAGAGGCATTGCAGCGCGGGCTCAAGTTCGAGCCCAACAACGCAGGGCTGCGCGCGATGCTCCGGCAACGCTGGGAGCGCGCGGAGAAATGGGCCGAGCTCGCTGACCTGCTCGTGGGCGACGCCGATCTCATCGCGGCCGCCAACCCCGATCTCAAGGTGGCGCCCGAGCTCCCCCCGCCTCGACGGAGCATGGCGAGCATCGCGCCCGAAGGGCTGCCGCCCATGCGGCGTACCCTCGCGAGCATCCCGCCGGGCGGCTCCGTACCGCCACCGCCGAGCGTCCCCGCTCCGATCCTCGAACAGGTGAAGCTCTTGAAGGCGGCCGCCGAGATCCACATCGTGCACCGGCGCTCGCCGGCCGACGCGATCCCCGTCCTCGAGCGCGCGGCGCAGCTCATCCCGCACGACCGCGAATTGCTCCTGGCCCTGTGCGACGCCTACAACGCAGCGCAGCGCGGGCGCGAGGCCGCGCAGGTGCTCGAGCGGGTCATCGCTTCGTTCGGCAGCCGCCGCACGAAGGAGCTGGCGCTGTACCACCACAAGCTCGCGAGCGCGCTCGCTCAGCTCGGCGATAAAGACGTAGCGTTGATTCAGCTCGACATGGCCTTCAAGATCGATCCCGGCTCGGTCACGGTCCTCAAAGACCTGGGCGTTCTGGCGTTCGAGACCAACGACCTCGATCGCGCGCAGAAGACGTTCCGCGCGCTGCTCCTGCAGCGACTCGAACCGAACGTCGGGATCTCGAAGGGCGAGGTGTTCTATTACCTCGGCGAGATCAGCGCGAAGCAGGGCGACAAGGCGAAGGCCGTGCAAATGTTCGAGCGGGCGATCGAGAACGAGCCTTCGCTGGCCCTCGCGCGGACGAAGCTGTCCGAGCTCAAGGGGTGACGGCAGCGGTGACACGGGCGGGAGGGGCGCGCGAGCGCCTGCGTCCCCTTGGTCATTCGCTGCTGGTGACGCTGGCGGGCGTGATCCTCGGGTTGGTCGCTCGCCTGTGGCTGGCGACGCTGCGGGTGCGCGTCGTGGCGCACCCCGGGCTCGAGGCCGTGGCTGACCGACCCTGGGTGCTGGCCTTCTGGCATGGGACGCAATGGCCGCTCCTCGCGTGGCAACGGAGGCGGCGCACGGTGGTGCTCGTGAGCCTCTCACACGACGGCTCGATGCAGGCGCGCGCGCTCGCCGTCCAGGGGTTCCGCGTCGTCCGCGGGTCGAGCTCGCGCGGTGGCGCGCGCGGCCTTGCGGCTGTCGTTCGCGCGATGCGCCGCGAAGGAGCCGACGCTGCTTTTGCGGTCGACGGCCCACGCGGCCCGCGCGGGGTGGTCAAGGGCGGCGCTGTCGTCGCCGCCCGTGCGGCGAAGGCCGTGCTCGTTCCGATGACGGGAGCGGTCCGAAGGGGCATCGTGCTCGATCGCGCGTGGGACCGATTCGCGATCGCGTGGCCCTTCAGCCGCGTCGACGTCACCCTCGGCGACCCCGTCGACCCGGCGATCGTCCTCGACGCGCGCGCTGAACTCGAGCGCTCCCTCGCGCGGCTCAACGCGTCCTCTTGAGAGGAGAGCGAGATGGGCCGCAGAGGCGCAGAGGGCGCAGAGGGACGGGGTTTGCGCGCTCTGTGCTGAGTGACGAGTCGAGCGCCGACACCCCTCTCATCTTTGCGCACTCTGCGGCTCCGCGGCCAATCTCCCTCTCACGGGCCGCTGTCGCTACGCCTTCGAGACCGCGATGGCGTCGATTTCGACCAGAGCGCCTCGAGGGAGCGCAGAGACCTGAACGGTGACTCGGGCCGGGTAGGGGGCGGCGAAGCTGCGAGCGTAGATCTCGTTGACGGTCGCGAAGTGGGCGAGGTCTACGAGGTAAATCGTGGTGCGAACGACGTCGGCGAAGCTGCAGCCGGCGGCCGCGAGAATGGCACCGAGGTTCGCGAGCACCCGGGCCGTCTGGGCGGTCACGTCGCCCGCGACGAGCTGGCCGGTGGCGGGATCGAGCGGGATCTGGCCGCTGACGAACACGAGGCCGCCCGCCCGTACGGCCTGCGAATACGGACCGATGGCCCCGGGGGCGTCGCTGGTCGAGATGGGTTCAGTCAAGCGGGCAGTCTACAAGGCGCGGCGACCGGAAAGGGCACGGCCCATCGTGATCGGGTCTGCGAACTCGAGGTCTCCGCCGTGGGGCACGCCGCTCGCGATGCGAGTCATCGCGACCCCGACCGGCGCGAGCTCGCGCTTGAGGAGCAGCGCAGTGGCTTCGCCGTCGACGCTGGGCGGCGTCGCGACGATGACCTCGGTCACGCCATCGGCGCGGATGCGCTCGACGAGGCGCGCCATGGGGAGATCTTCGGGGCCGATGCCCTCGAGCGGTGAGAGGAGGCGCCCGAGGACGAAGTAGCGCCCGCGCATGGACCCCGCGCGCTCGATGGCCAAGAGATCGTGGACACGCGCGACCACGCAGAGCACCTTCGCGTCGCGCTTCGAGTCGAGGCACACGTCGCACTCGGCATGGCCCTCGCGGATCTCCGCGATGTTCCCGCAGCGCTCGCAGGGGCCTAGCTCGTCGCGCAAAGTGCGGAGCTCGTCTCCCAGGGAGCGTGAGAGCGCGTCGTCGGCGGTCAACAGCCAGAGGACGTAGCGCTGCGCCGTCTTCTCTCCGACGCCCGGAAGACGCGACAGCAGCTTGACGAGGCGCTGGATCTTGGGACTCACCGGCTCGATGATCGCTCAGACCATCCCGGGGATCTTAACGCCACCCGTGACCTTCTCGATCTCCGCTTCCATCTGCTTGTCGGCTTGCTCGATCGCCTGATTGATTGCCGCGCAAACCCCGTCGAGGACGAGGTCGACGTCCTCGGCCTTCAACGTCTCCGGATCGATCTTGATCTGCTTCACGCTGCGCCCGAGCGTGACGAAGATCTTCACTTTTCCACCGAGGCCGTCGACCTCGATCTCGCGATCTTTGAGCTCGCTCTTCGCCTGATCGATCCGGCGCTGCATGCGCGCCGCCTGGCGCATCAGCTCGTTCATCCCGCCGCGGAATTGCATGACGCTTTTCTAGCCTATCCGTCGCCGCCGGGCAGCTTGACGTCGCGCAGCTGGGCGCCGAAGAGGCGAATCGCCTCCTGGACGACCGGGTGGCCGGCCACTGCCGCGCGCGCGCTGGCGAGGTCGGCGCTGCGCCGCTCGGCGTCGAGCGCAGCCACGGTACGGAGGCCGGGAGGGGCAATGGCCGATAGCTCGAGCACGACTTGCGTAGGCCCCGCGAAGTGCGCGCGGACCGCCCTCGTCAGGGCCTCGAGCGCCATCGGGTCGCTGGCGCCCGTGGCCTGAAACGCGGCGCCGGGCGCGAAGCCCACGACGACGCGTTCCGGCGTGACTTCGAGAGCCAGGGCGTGCTCGTAAAACGAGGCGAAGTGAGCCTCCGTCTGGCGCAGGTCGGTGATGATGCCCTGCCAGGCCAGAAGAGCGAGAGAGGGGGGGGGAGGGGCGGGGGCGGGGGCCGGAGCTGCGGGCAAGTGCGCGGGCGCCAGCGCGGGCGTCGGCGCTTGCGCGGGCTTGGGCGCGGGGCCGGGCGCGAGCGCCACCGCGGTCGCCGATGCGCGGGCCTGCGCGGACGTCGGCGCTGACGCCGAGGTGCGCGGGGCCGTTGCGACCACGATCGGGTCGACGAGCGCGAGAGAGCCGTGGGTGCGGCCACCGCTCGCGGGGGAGTGGACGGATCCCGCCGAGGGCTGCGCGGGTCTGGGCCCCCCGCTCCCACCTCCGCTCCGTTGCGCCGGGCCGGGCGGCGGGGCGCCTCCCCCGAGACGTCGCTCGAGATCGCCCACGCGCATGAGGAGCTCGTCGAGCGCCAGCAGCGGCGGCCTTCGCGCGAGGCGTACGAGCGCCATCTCGAGCGCAGTCCGCGGCTGACCGCTCCGTACGATGTCGTCGAACGCCCGCGAGAAGCCCTGGAAGAGGCGCGATAGGTCATCGGCCTCGGCGCGCGACGCCAGGTCGACGACCTCGCTGATCTCTTCGTCGGCCAGATCGAGGAGTTCGCGGAGCGACGGCGCGGCTGGCGCGCCGCTCGCTTCGCGTCCGGGCGTGGCGCACACCTTGGCCACGACGAGGTTGCGAAGGTGACCGAGGACGTCCTTGGCCACGTGAGGCAGGTCGAAGCCTTGCTGGGCGAGTCGCTCGACCACACCGAGGCACGTCGCCGCGTCACCGGCCACGAGCGCTCCGGTCAGCTCGTGGAGGATCTTGCGGTCGGCGACGCCGAGCACTCGGGTGACGTCGTTGCCCGTGACCCTGGGACCGCTGAAGGCGATGACCTGATCGAGCAAACTCATCGCGTCGCGCATCGAGCCAGCCGCTTCGCGCGCGAGCACCTGCACCGCGTCGGCGTCGGCCTGGAGGCTCTCCAGCTTGAGCACTTGCTCGAGCCGCCGCGCGATCAGCTGCGTGCCTATCAGCTTGAAGTCGTAGCGCTGGCAACGCGACAGGATCGTGATGGGGACCTTGTGGACCTCGGTGGTGGCAAACATGAACTTCACGTGCGGCGGCGGCTCTTCGAGCGTCTTCAGGAAGGCGTTCCACGCCGCCGTCGAGAGCATGTGCACCTCGTCGACGATGTAGATCTTGAACCGGTCGCGGGCGGGGCGAAAGCTCATGCCCTCTTGCAGCCGCCGCACCTCGTCGACGCCGTTGTAGCTGGCGCCGTCGATCTCCTGGACGTCGAGGTCATGCCCCGCGGTGATCTCCCGGCATGGAGCACACTGGTTGCACGGCGTTGCGGTCGGACCGGTGAGCTTGCCATCCGGACCGACGCAGTTGAGGCACTTGGCGAGCAAGCGCGCGCTCGTGGTCTTGCCCACGCCGCGGACCCCCGTGAAGAGGAAGGCGTGCGCGATCCGCCCCGTGGCGATCGCGTTGGCGAGGGTCCGCGCGACGTGGTCTTGCCCGACCAGATCCTCGAAGGTCTGCGGCCGATATTTGCGAGCGAGAACGAGGTAGCTCACTGCCCAACGCTTACAACGCCCACGCACAGAACGCGAGGGTCAGCCGGGCCCTGAGCGCTCCGAGAAGAGAGCGAGACTGGCCGCAGAGCCGCAGGGGGCGCAGAGCAAAGAAATTTGATCTCTCAGGCTGCGCCGACGTCTCTTCGACGACCGCGCCCCGGCCCTCTTCTCGGCGTTCTCTGCGCCTCAGCGGCCAATCTCGCTCTCGGGCGAGTGCGTCGTGCTCAGCTCTGGGCTTTGAGCTCTTTGACGAGCTCGGGAACCGCTACGAAGAGATCTTGAACGAGGCCATAGTCGGAGATCTGGAAGATCGGGGCGTCGGGGTCCTTGTTGATTGCGACGATGACCTTCGAGCCCTTCATGCCAGCGATGTGCTGGATGGCGCCCGAGATGCCGACCGCGACGTAGAGTTGCGGCGCAACCGTGCGGCCCGTCTGCCCGACCTGAAGCTCGGGCGCGGCGTAACCCGCGTCGCACGCGGCTCGGCTCGCGCCGACCGCTGCGCCGAGGGCATCGGCCAGGGGCTCCAGCACCTGCTTGAACTGCTCCTTGAGCGAGCGGCCGCCAGAGACCACCACGCGGGCCTCGCCCAGGTCTGGACGCTCGCTCTTGCCGACTTCGACCTTCACGAACTCGACCTGCGACGCCGCGGCGTCGGGGCCTGCGTAGGCGCCGGTCTCGACCGGGCTGGCCCCGCCGGAGGCGGTGGCCGCGGGGAACTCCGTCTGTCGAACGCTGACGATCTGGATCGGCGTCGCAATCTCGAGCCACGAGAGCGCGTTGCCGGCGTAGGTGGGCCGACGGTAGAGGCGTTTGCCTCCGTCGACCGTCACGGCGTTGATGTCTGGCGCGTAGCCGGCGCCGAGCTTCGCCGCGAGTCGCGGCGCGAGGTCTTTGCCGAACGAGCTCGCCGTGACCGCGACGGTGTCGAACCCGCCGTCTTTCACGATCTTGGCGACGGTCGGCGCGAAGCGCTCGACGACGTAATCCTTGACCGCGGGATCGTCGACGGCGATGACCTTGGCGGCGCCGAAGCCCGCCAGGTCTTTGGCAGCGTTCGCCGCGCCCGGACCGATGGCCAAGATCGCGAACGATCCGCCGACCTGCTTGGCGAAGGCGATCGCGCTGAATGTCGTGCTCCGGGACTTCCCCCCCTCGAGCTCCGCAATAACGAGAGTGCCGGCCATCACACCACCTTCGCTTCCGTCTTGAGCTTCGTCACGAGCTCTTTCACGTCCTTCACTTTCACGCCGGCCGCGCGCTTGGGGGGCAACTCGGCGTTCGCGTAGCGGACCTTGAGGGTCGCGTCGGGCGCCAGGTCGGCGAGCTTCTGCTCGGCGAGCGGCTTTTTCTTGGCGGCCATGATGGCCATCAGCGCCGCGAACCGAACGCCGTCCGCGTAGTTGTGCGTAGTCGGCGTGTGCTTCGACTGAACGCTCTTCGGCTTCACGATCTTGTCGATGACCGTCACGACCGCCGGCAGCGTGACCTTGACGTGCGCGGTCGCACCGTCTGTCTCACGCTCGACCAGTAAAACTTTGTCGTCCGTGGTGGTGATGCGGCCCGCGAACGTCGCTTGAGGCCAACCGAGGTACTCGGCGAGCATCTGGCCCACCTCGTTCGACTCGCTCTCGGCCTGCTGGTAGCCGAGGAGCACGAGGTCGGGCTTCTCCTTGTCGACGATGCCTTTCAAGCCGCGGGCGACCAGGTCTCCGTCGAGCACGTCGTCGGTCGCGTCGATGCGGATGGCGCGGTCGGCGCCCGTTCCGAGCATCGCCCGGAGCATTTGCTCCGCTTCTTTCGGCCCGAAGGTGACGACGACGACCTCGCCGAGGCGCGCCTTCGTGTTGGTGCCGTTCTCGGTCAGGCGAAGGGCCGTCTCGAGCGCGTAGTCATCGTACGGGCTCGCTTTGGGCTCGAGGCCGGTCGTGTCGACCTTGCCCTGGGCCGAGAGCTTGATCTTGTTCAGGTTGTCAGGGTCGGCGACCCGTTTGACGGCGACGAGAATCTTCACCGAGATGCCTCCAGCAAAGCTGCGGACGAGTAAAGGCGTGGTGGACGAGCACGTGGTCGATAGAGAAAGCCGAGCCGCATGTCAACTCGCGGCAGGCAGCGCTTTTTCCTGCCTCCGCGCCCGCGGGAGCTCGCGGGGGCCCGTGGCGCAGGCGCACCGTTGGTGTACTTTTGCCCGCGATGCCCATCACGACCGACTACCTCGTCATCGGCAGCGGTGTGGCGGGGCTCTCGTTCGCGCTCGAGGCGGCGGCAAGCGGCGACGTGGTCATCGTGACCAAGCGAAGCGCCGACGAGTCCAACACGAAATACGCGCAGGGCGGGATCGCGGCCGTTCTGGGCGAGGGGGACTCGTTCGCGGCGCACATCGAAGACACGCTGAAGGCCGGCGCCGGGCTCTGCCACGAGCGTGCGGTCGAGGTCTGCGTCGAGGAGGCGCCCGCGCGCATCAAGATGCTGCGCGACGTGGGCGCCAACTTCGACAAGGCCGACGACAAGAACGCCGGCCACTCCAAGGACGACACCGACCTCGACCTCCATCTCGAGGGGGGCCACAGCGCTCGGCGCGTCGCGCACGCCGCCGACATGACCGGGCGCGAGGTCGAGCGCGCGCTCCTCGACGCCGTCGCGCGCTCGCCCCGCATTCGCATCCTCGAGGGACACACCGCCGTCGACCTGATCACGCTCGCCAAGTTCGGCGGTCCCGAGGTCTGTGCAGGCGCTTACGTCTTCGACGACGCGAGCGGGAAGGTCGTGACGGTGCTGGCGCGGGCCACGGTGCTCGCCACCGGCGGTGCTGGCAAGGTGTACCTCTACACGACGAACCCCGACGTCGCGACGGGCGACGGCGTGGCCATGGCATACCGGGCCGGCGCCGAGGTCGCCAACATGGAATTCTACCAATTCCACCCGACCTGCCTCTATCACCCCCAGGCGCAGCGCTTCCTCATCAGCGAGGCGATGCGCGGCGAAGGCGCCGTGTTGCGGCGCCTCGACGGCACGGCGTTCATGAAGAGCCACGACCCGCGCGGTGACCTCGCTCCCCGCGACGTCGTTGCGCGCGCGGTCGACTTCGAGATGAAGAAATCCGGCGCCGATCACGTGTGGCTCGACATCACCGACAAGAAGCCGTCGGTCGTGAAAGAGCGCTTCCCGAACATCTTCGAAGAGTGCCTGCGCTGGGGCATCGACATCACGCGCGAGCCCATCCCGGTGGTCCCGGCCGCGCACTTCATGTGCGGCGGCATCACGACGAATCTCGAGGGACGCACGTCGCTGCCCGGCCTCTGGGCGATCGGTGAGTGCGCGTGCACGGGGGTCCACGGCGCCAATCGCCTGGCGTCGAACTCACTCCTCGAGGGGCTCGTCTTCGGCCACCGCGCCGCCCAGGAGCTGGCGCGCACGCTCGACCGCAGCCGGCCATGGCCCGAGGTTCCGGAGTGGGAGATCGGGCGGGCGGTTCCCAGCGAGGAGGCGGTCATCATCACGCACAACTGGGACGAGCTGCGGCGCCTCATGTGGAACTACGTCGGCATCGTCCGCTCCGACACGCGACTCCGGCGCGCCGCGCGGCGCATCGCCCTGTTGAACGAAGAAATCAGCGAATATTATTGGCGCTACTACGTGACCCGCGATCTCCTCGAGCTTCGGAACATCGCGACGGTCGCGCAGCTCATCGTCGAGTGCGCGTCGAGTCGCCGCGAGAGCCGCGGGCTGCACTCGACGATCGATCACGCCGAGGTCGACCCGAAGTTCGCGCGCGACACGGTCACCAAGCGGGGCGTCCCGGCCCATCTTCGGGGGCGCTGACCCCCGTTGTCGCAAGCGCCCTCCGAACGGCCCCTCTCCGTGACCGCGGCGGCGCTCTGGACGGTTGCGCTCTGGCTCCTGGAGCACATCTGCTTCGAGGTGACGGAGGCGCTCCGCCCGGGCGCGATCACCGACATCGTCAGCGTGTCGGGCTGCGTCGTGCTCGCGACGTCCGTCATCGTATTCGCGATGATGCGCGTGCACGCACCCGACGGGTCGGTGCGCGCGACCTTGGGCGTCCGTGGCCTCGGGCCGATCCGGCTCTTGCTCTCCGCGGCGGCCGGAGTCGGCCTCTGCCCCGCGCTCTCGACGGTCGACGATCTCATTGCGAAGCGCTGGCCGTACGACGACCCCGAGGCGCTCGCGAGCATTGACAAGCTAATCGGCTCTTCGACGCACGTGGCGCTCGTCGTGGGCGTATTCGTCGTCATTCCGCTCGCGCGCGAGGCATTCTTTCGGGGGGTCGTCTTCGGCGAGCTTCGCCAGACCACCTCGGTGGTCGTCACGGTCGCAGCGACGTCGCTCCTCTTCACGGTGTTCTCGCTCGACTGGCGCTCCATGCCCACTGCGCTCGTGCTCGCCCTCTCGCTCGGCTGGCTACGCGCCCGGACCGGCAGCGTGATAGCCCCCGTCGTGGCGCACCTGGCCTTCTGGTCGGTCCAGGGCATCCCCATCCTTCGAGGCGCGGACCCCGCCGCCGACATCACTTACCCCACGAACTGGGTCGGCGCCGGCATGGCCCTCGCGGTCGTGGCGCTCGCCCTCACGGGTCTCCAGGGCCTCTCCTCGCCAAGTGAGCAGCATTGGAGATGAGGGGAACAGGGCGGACGCCCGACAGGCGAGGCCAGGTGAATGAACTCGATGGACGAGCGCGCGTCCGTCGAGTTCGACGCTCAGCTGGGGCCGCTGGAGCTGCTGAAGAGCGGCTCGACCAGCGCGAAGCGCACGTTCGCAGCGAGGCGGTACCGCGTGCGTCCGTGCTCCCCGGCGTCGCGGACGCGCTCGATCGCCGCCGGGTCGCCGAGGAGATCGCGCACGCGCGAGATGAGCACGCGGACGCGGTGTTCGGCATCGGCGCTCTCGGGCCCCGGGCCGCCCGCGGCACGCAGGATCTCGTCGGCGCTCAGGCCTTCGCGCGCGCGGCGAAGGAGCTGCACGACCAGGGGCTCGAGGGCGCGGCGCCGCTCGAGCGAGACCTCCCGATCGTCGACCCGCAGGGCGTGCGCGAGGGTGTCGACAACCAGCGTCGCGCCGGCGGTGGCCTTCGCCATGTCAGCCAAGGGAACGCGGGTCACGCGCTCGGGCGTCGTCACGTAGATGAGCGTCTCGCCCTCGGTGGGCTCGTTCATCCCGTCGAGGTCGGCCGTGGACGGCGAGCTCAATCGGGCGCCCGACACGCGCGACGGAGGGGGGGCGGGCAGGGTTTCGGCGCTCATCGCGTTGACGAGAGCCAGGGTCCGCTCGGCGTAGCGGACCACGCGGCTGTCGCCGCTCTTCAGCGCGAGCTGCCATAGCGGGAGCGAGACTTCACGATCCGGGAAGACCCACCCGTGACGGTCGCCGGAGAGCGCTGCGCGTTCGACCGCCAGGCGCGCGAGCGGTTCGTCGCCAAGGGCGAGGGCGCAGCGACCGACGACGAGGTTGAGCGAGCCGGTGACGAACGCCTCCGGCAGCTCTTGCGCATGCGTGAGCGATTCGTCGATGGCTTCGCGCAGTTGCCCCGAGGCTTCGAACGCGCGGGCGCGGGTCGATACGAGGTCTTGCTCGTCGATGGCGTCGACGACCGTCAGGTCGCCGCGCAGCTTCTCTGCGCGCGCCAGCCACTGCTTGGCGGACTGGGAGCGGCCGAGCATCGAGAGCGCCCAGGTTCGGTGGACCGCGAGCTGGTAGCGGAGCATCCCGTGGTCGATGTCGCCGAGAACGACGAGAGCCTCGTCGATCGCCTGCAGGGCGGCGATGGGACGGTCGGCCGCGATCTCGACGATGGCGAGCACGTCGTGGGCATCGGCGTGGCGCCAGCCGGCCGCGAGTTCGTGCGCGATGCTGATCGCCTGGGTGCTGTGGTGACGCCCCTCTTCGAACCGGCCGATGCTGCCGAGGGCGATCGCGAGGTTGCCGTGCGCGGTCATCGAGGCCGCGGCGCGCGCCTGGGTGCGCGAGAGGGCTGCCGCATAGTGCTTGGCAGCCGCCCGCGGATCGGAGAGGCGCATAGAGAGGTGCCCGAGCGTCATCGCCACGGGGGCGCGCCACGCCAGATCGTCAAGGCGCTCGGCGACATGCTCCGCGAGGCGCAGCGCATGAGCCGCGCCCGGCAGGCGATCGAGCTTGATCTCCAGCTGGGCCTGCGTGACGTGCATGTCGAGTTGCTCGCGCAGCCCGGCGCCCTTGGGCGCTGCCCCCAGGGCGCGTGCCGCGACGCGGAGCTCGGCCTCGGCGTGATCGGCACGCCCGTCGATCGTGGCCAGATTGGCCCGCTCGATCGCGAGCCTCGCAGCGTCGAGTGGCGTCCATGACGCCGGCGCGCTGGGGAGCGACGCAGCGAGCTCGCGGGCGCGGTCGATGCGGCCGGTCTCCCGGTAGCAGCGAAGCAAGCGCACCGCTAGCGTCGGGTCGGTCCGGTTCCGGCCCGAGAGCACGCTCTCGATCCACCCGGCAATGAACGGCGCCTGGTCGCTGGCGGCAAGGCGGTCGAGCAGCTGCGCACACGCGGCGATCGATACGACGTCGCCGTTCGCTCCATTGGGGAGCGCGGGCGGCGGCACCGTGCGGCGCGTATCGGGCAGCATTCCCGATCCCGGCGCAGGCGCGAGCGGCGCAATCGACCCGGAGGGCCGCGGCATGGGCATACCCGAAGCAGACGCCGAGGGCGGTGGCGCGCTCCCTCTTGAGGGGGTCCTCGAAGGGGGGGGCGCGCTCGCTCGGGGCGTGGATTCTGGGGCTAATATAGGTGGCGGTACGAACGCACGCCTCGCCATCGTTGGGACATACTACCGCCAATCGAGCGCCGCGTCTTCCAATGTTCTTGGAATGGTCGTCGACGTCCCTGCAATCGGTTCGAAAGGCGCGGAATTCGGCGCGAATTCGGCTAGCCTGGCGCCCCAGTCCATGGAGAGGTTCGACGCGCCGCCTTCCCCGATGACGCCATTCGAGGGCTCTCGCGAGGGCGAAGTGGGTAGCGAGGCGGCGCCCCTCGATCCGGCATACACAGGGTCCGTTTCGGACGAGCTGGCCATCGCGCTCTATGAGCAGATGGTCCTTGCGCGCGAACTCGACCAGAGGTTGGTCGCCCTCCAGCGCGAGGGCCGGATCGTCAGCCACTCGACCGCGGTGGGCGAGGAGGCGGCCATTGTCGGCGCGGCCGCTGCGCTTCGCGACGAAGACTGGGTCTTCCTGGCCGCGCGCGAGATGGCCGCCGCTCTCTGGCGGGGAATGCCGCTGGCCGCTTGCGCTCACCACGTCTTCGGAACCGCCCGGAGCGCGGGCAAAGGCCGCAACGTCCACGGCTCTCCGTTCTGGAAGCCGACACGCGTGGCCAGCGCGAGCCCCCTGTCCGGTACCCATATTCCGCACGCGGTGGGCGTCGCCTGGGCGGCGCGGATGCGCCGGGAAGACGTGGCGGCCCTCGTCTTCTTCGGCGAGGGCGCTACGAGCAGCGGCGACTTCCATACTGGGCTGAACTTCGCCGGCGTCACCAAAGCGCCCGTACTGGCCGTCTGCCGCAACAACGGGTGGGCGACCAGCACCCCGGCCTCGCGGCAAACTGCGAGCGAGGGTTTCGCGGTCAAGGCGCTCGCTTATGGGATGCGCGGCGTCGGCGTCGACGGAGGCGACGTCATGGCCGTTCTCGGCGTCGTTCGCGAGGCTCGCGCGCGAGCGTCGAAGGGCGAGGGCGGAACGCTCATCGAAGCCGTGACGACGCCGCTGCACGAGGCCGACGGAGGCGACGGCACCGATCGCGCGGGCGCCCCCGACACGACGTGGCCCCGGCGGGACCCGATCGCCCGCATGCGCCGCCACCTCGAAGCGAAGGGCCTCGTCAACGCCGAGAGCGACGAGCGGCTCGTCGCCGAGGTGCGCGCGGATGTCGATCGAGCGCTCGCTGAAGCGTCGGGCGCGGCCCTGCCGGGAGCCGGCGCCTGGTTCGACGACGTGTATGCGTCGCTACCCTGGCATCTGCGCGAGCAGCGCGACGAGGCGAACACCGCGCAACCCGGGGCGAGCGCCATCGCCGCGGAGGAGCCGTCGTGACCGAGAAGACGATGGTCCAGGCCATCAACGACGCGCTCCGCCACGAGATGCGGCGCGATGACCGCGTGGTGGTGCTGGGCGAAGATGTTGGGAGGGTGGGCGGCGTCTTCCGCGTGACGCAGGGACTCTGGGACGAGTTCGGCGACGATCGCGTGGTCGACACCCCGCTCTCCGAGGGCGGAATCATCGGCACCGCGATCGGGATGGCGCTCTACGGTCTCGTGCCCGTGCCCGAGATCCAATTCGCCGATTTCATCTACCCCGCATACGACCAGATCGTGAGCGAACTCGCCAAGCTTCGCTGGCGCTCCGGTGGCGAGTACCCGGCCAAGATTGTCATCCGGACGCCGGTCGGCGGCGGAATTCGCGGCGGCCTCTATCACTCCCAGTCTCCCGAATCCCTCTTCATCCACGTGGCGGGGCTCAAGGTCGTCTGTCCGTCAAGCCCGTACGACGCGAAGGGCCTCTTGCTGGCGTCGATCCGGGACCCCGATCCGGTCCTCTTCTTCGAGCCGAAGCGCGTCTACCGCGCCGCCAAAGGCGACGTGCCCGACGGCGAGTACACGGTGCCTCTCGGCAAGGCGGCCGTCGTCCGCGAGGGACGCGACGTGACGGTGCTCGCGTGGGGCGCGATGCTCTACGAGGCGGTCGCGGCCGCCGACGAGGCGAGCGCGCAAGGCGTCGACGCCGAGATCCTCGATCTCCGCACGCTCTGGCCGGTCGACATCGAGGCCATCGTGACGAGCGTGAAGAAGACGGGCCGGCTCGTCGTGGTGCACGAGGCCCCGAGAACCTGCGGCTTCGGAGCCGAGCTCGTCACGCTCGTGACGGAGCGCGCTTTCGTGCACCTCGAGGCCCCGCCCGTGCGCGTCTGCGGATTCGATACGCCCTTCCCGTACGCGCTCGAGATGGAGTACCTACCGCTCGCGCACCGCATCCTGCCCGCGCTCATCGAAACGGCAAGGTTTTAGGAGAGAGCGATGGCAAGGTGGGAGTTCAAGCTGCCGGACATCGGCGAGGGCATCGCCGAGGGCGAGATCGTCAGCTGGCTCGTGAGGCCAGGCGATGCCGTGACCGAGGACCAGCCGGTCGTCGAAGTGATGACCGACAAGGCGACCGTGACCATCACCGCGCCGAAGGCCGGGGTGGTGCTCGAGACGCGCGGGCGTGTCGGGGAGATCGTGGCGGTCCACGGCGTGCTCGTGGTCTTCGAGCTCGAAGGCGCGGGCGTCCCCTTGGCCCCGCCGAGCCACGCCCGCGCCTCCGAAGCGAACGGCAGCAAGGACATCGCGATCGCCAGTGCGATTGCAAGGAGCGTCGACGACGGCCCGGCTGCGACGGCGGTCGGCGATCTGCGCGAGACCCTTCCCGGGATGAAGAGCGCGGGCCGTGCGTACTACAACGACCGGCCCCTGGCGACGCCGGCCACGCGCAAGCTGGCGCGGGATCTCAGCATCGACCTGAGGAACATCCCGCCGAGCGGCCCCGACGGGCGAGTCACGAAGACGGACGTCGAGGGGTTCACGCTGCCGGCGCCCGGCGCGGACGCGCGCGGGACCGAACCGTCGACCACCACGTCCACGTCCACGTCCACGACGGGTGGCGCCGCGGCGGGTGACGCTTCGCGGTCGGAGGAGCGCGTGCCGATGGTGGGGATTCGCCGGAAGATCGCCCAGAAGATGACGCTGTCGACGCACACGGCGGCGCACTACACGTTCGTCGACGAATGCGACGCGACGGCGCTCAAGGCGCTGCGCGCGCGCCTCAAGGGAGCGGCCGAGGCGCGTGGCGCGGCGCTGACCTTCTTGCCGTTCGTGGTGAAGGCCGTGGTCGCGGCGCTGAAGAAGCACCCGATCTTGAACACGACGCTCGACGAGACCCACAACGAGATCGTCTTCCGTAAGTATTTCCATATCGGGATCGCCACGGCCACCGACGCAGGCCTGGTCGTTCCCGTCGTCCGCGACGCAGACAGAAAGGGCCTCCTCGAGATCGCGCGCGACATCGAGCGCCTCTCGAGCGAGGCCCGGGCAGGGAAGGCCCGCCCCGAAGACCTCTCGGGCTCCACGTTCACGATCACTTCGCTCGGCGCCAAGGGGGGCCTCTTCGCGACGCCGATCATCAACTTCCCGGAGGTGGCGATTCTCGGTGTTCATCAGATGAAGACCCGGCCCGTGGTTCGCGACGGGCAGATCGCGATCGGCGACGTGATGCTCTTGTCGCTGTCGTTCGACCACCGGATCGTCGACGGTCACGTGGGCGCAGCGTTCGCTCTCGACGTCATCGCGTACCTCGAGGCACCCGAGACGCTCCTCCTCGAGATGGTCTGATGCGGTCGACGACCTTGCGCTGGCCGGGTCCGCATCCGTTGTGGCCTGCCGTTCTCGTCGGGTTCTCGTCGGTGGTCCTCACCGTCGCGTGGGCATGCGTTGCGCGCGCCGATGCGCCACCGTCCGACGCCCCGGCTCCAGCGGCGGCGCCGTCGACCCCTGGCGCCGATCAGATCCAGTTCGCCGCCCGGGAGCACGACCTCGGATACCGTGCGTATGTCGACAAGCAGTACGACGAGGCCGCGAGCCACTTCGAGAACGCGTTCTTCGCGGCACCCAACCCGGCCGAGATCCGGAGCGCGATCCGCGCGCGACGCGACGCGAGCGAGCTGGCGCGCGCGGCCACGCTCGCCGCCATCGCCCTGCGGCGATATCCGACTGACCCCTCGACGAGCAAGGTCGCGAACGACACCGTGGCGGATGCGCGACCCCACGTTCATGAGGTGATGCTCGCATCCGCGGCCGAGTACAGCGTGGCGATCGACGAGAAGATCGTCTCGTCCGAGCGGGTCAAGGAGTCCGATCTCTTCATGACCCCCGGCCTGCACGAGCTCGTCGTCAGCTGGTCCGACGGACGCAACGAACGGGTCACGGTGCAGGCTACCGAGGGCGGGAGCCAGACGATTCGCCTCGACCCGCCCTCGCCGCCGCCGCCAGCCCCCGTGACGCCCTCTCCGGCTCCCCAGATAGCGACCCCCGCACCTACCCCGCCCGCACCCGCGGAGCCGCCGCCGACATCAAAACCGTTTGGTCCGGCTGTATTTATCGCGGGCGCTGCGCTCACGGGTGTCAGCCTCGGCGTGATGGTGTGGTCGGGTATCGATACGGAGAACAACCCCGGACGGAACGTTGTCAGGACGCAGTGCAAAGGGTTTGCAACGATCGAGAGCTGCCCGACGGCGCAGCCGGGCATCTCGAACCAGAACCGGACCAACGCCCTGATCGGCGTGACGAGCGGGCTCGCCGTGGTCACGGCCGTCGTGGGGGTCTTCTTCACGCAATGGTCGCCCGCCCGTCCCACGGTCGGGGTCCGCTTGGCGCCGCTCGTGGGGATCGGCCAGGTGGGCCTCGCGGGGAGCTTTTGAGGGCCCGATTCGATCGCCGGGCCGCACGGGCCGCTGATGTCATACTGAGGCCATGACCTTCGCGCGGGAGCCGAAGCCCTGACCATCACGCTCGTTCCCGTCGAAGGCGAGGCCCGATGGCTCGACCGCTTCGAGCTGGTGGCGGAGCTCGCGACCGGCGGAATGGCGACCGTCTTCCTCGGCCGCATCTCCGGTGCCGGCGGTTTCCAGCGCTTCGTCGGGATCAAGCGGCTGCATCCGCACCTGGCACGCGAGCCCGAGTTCATCGAGATGTTCCTCGAAGAGGCGCGGCTGGCGGCCCGGATTCATCACCCGAACGTCGTGCCCATTCTCGAGATCGGCACGAGTGACCAAGGCTACTACATCGTCATGGAGTACGTGGAGGGCGACACCTTCGCGAACCTCGTTGCGCGCACGGTGCAGACCGGGCGGCGCATGCCCGTGCGCATCGCGGCGCGCATCGTCGGCGACGTGCTCGCGGGGTTGCACGCCGCCCACGAGCTGGCCGACGATGACGGCAAGCCGCTCGGCATCGTGCACCGCGACGTCTCGCCGCAGAACATCCTCATCGGCATCGACGGCAGCGCGCGGCTCACCGATTTCGGCGTGGCGAGGGCAACGAGCAAGCTCTCGACGACCCGCGCCGGTCAGCTCAAGGGCAAGCTCGCGTACATGGCGCCCGAGCAGGCGCGCTCCGCGAAGGACATCGACCGCCGGGCTGACGTGTTCGCTGCCGGCGTCGTCTTCTGGGAGGCGCTCGAAGGGCGCCGACTCTTCAAGGGCGACGGCGAGGCCGACACGCTCAACAAGGTGCTCCACGAGCCGATCCCGCCGCTGAAAGACGCGGAGCCCTCGGTGCCGCGGGGGGTCGAAGAGGTCCTCGAACGCGCGCTCGATCGGGAGCGAACGCGTCGCTTCGCGACGGCCGCCCTCTTCGCCGATGCGCTCGAGCGGTCCGTGCACGAAGGCGACGAAGCGGCGACGCACAAGGACGTCGCGGCCTATCTCGACGATGTCCTCGGCGACGAGATCGTCAAGCAGCGCGAGACAGTGCGCGCGCTCATCGCGCGTCGCGAGCCCAAGCCCAAGAGCTTGAGCATGCCGCCCCCCGCGCCTACCGCGCCGACGTTGCCGCGCCTGGGCTACAGGCCGCTCTCTCCCGAATCGACGCCGTCGAGCATTGCCAGCGTCGCGTCGTCGATCATATCGAACTCGACGCGGCCGCCGGCGATGGCGTCGGCAGCCTCCACGGCGAGCGCCGAATCTCTCCCGTCTGCGCAGCGCGGTCGCGTTCGACCGTGGATGATTGCGCTGGCCGTCCTGCTGGTGGGAGCCGTTGGATTGATCCGCTGGGCCGGGGGGCGCGAGACACCTCGGGCACCGAAGACGGCGATGGGGTCAGGCGGCCCGACTGCGGTCTCCGTTCCAACCCCGATCCCGCCGGCGTCATCTGCCTCGGCCGAGGCACTGCCCGCCTCTGCGTCCGGGTCTTCGTCCGAGCCGCCCGAGGCGGCGCCGGCGGCCGCGAACGAGCTGCCC
>CALFNG010000528.1 GCA_937902985.1 uncultured Myxococcales bacterium | reverse complement strand
TGCCGAAGGCCTCGAACGCGGCGCCGACGGTCTTCGCGCCGGGATTGCGACGGCGCTCGTGGCCCGTACCGTAGCGCTGAGCGAGGCCGGGCGCGCTCGGATCGCATCGTGCTCGGACCTCGACACGCTGACGCGCTGGCTCGGAAGGGCGGTGACGGCCGCCTCGGAGGCCGAGGTGTTCGCGAGCGTCGGCGCGCTTTGAAGGCGTCGGGTCTCACCGTCGAGGCCCGGCGCGACCTCCAGCGCCACCTTCTATCGCCGGCGCCCCCGCCGCGATCGCGCTCGTCCCTTCAGCCGGATGCCGGAGATTCGGAGCGCCGATCTCACCGGACGTGACGCCGATCTCCTCGTCGAGGTCTTCGTCGTGGATGTGAGCGCGCTTGGCCTCATCATCCATCACGCCCCCCACGAGGGTCCCTGCGATCGCACCGATGACCATGCCGGCTACAGCGCCCGGCGGTCCGGCGAGCGATCCAACAAGGCCGCCAGCGACCTCACCGGCCACGGCGCCCACTTCGGCGCCGTGGGTGTGGTTGGGCTTGAGGACCTTGGGCTGACTCTCGTCGGCCAGCTTCTTTTCCTTCTTCCTTGCCATGGCGGAACCCCTCCGGAGCCGGGGGCTCGCGGTCACCTGACTGCGGCCCCACGAAGGAAGGGGCGTGCATAAGCGATGCCGCCGATGCGCTTTGTCGAAGCGCAGCGCCTCGGGCCGGTCCCGGCGCAAATTCGGCGTGGGGCCGCAAAGGATCCGGGCATGCACCTTCGTCACATGGTCTCGTCGACGCGGACGACGACGGTCGTGCGCAAGAGACCGGTCGTGCCGGAGAGCTTCTGCTCAACGTGCCCAGAGCGCCCCGAGCTCCAACCCGATCGCATCGAACGGCTCGGCCCGCACTTCGCGATCGCCGCTCCACGTGGCGATGAGCAGCCAGTGCGGCCCCTCGAGGCGAAGGACTTCGAGCGTCTTCGCGATCGGATCGACCAGCCAGGCGTTACGAACCCCCTCGCGAGCGTAAATGGGGAGCTTGTCGGACCGGTCGAGCGCTGCGGTCGATACCGACAGGACCTCGCAGATCCAGTCGGGTGCCAGATCGAACGCCGCGGTGTGCGGCAGCTCGGGCATCCGCTCGCGTCGCCACCCGGCGAGGTCCGGCACGAGCACGTCGTCACCGAGGTGCAACTCGGGCTCGTACAAGATGATCCAGCCGCCAGGCCCGCCCTTGCCGCGGCGAAAAGGCCGAAAGAGCTCGCCGCCGAGCGCCGACGCGGCTTGCGCATGGGGCGCGGCAGGTCGGGCCTGTGTGACCAGCACGCCGTGGACAATCTCGGCCACGCGATTGGCCGGAACGCCAAGAAGGTCCTCGTAGGTGGCCCGTCGCTTCGCCGGCTCGCCCATGGGGTCAACGTAGCATCGCCCCCGCCGGGCAAGAACTTACCCCCCCGGTCCCGCCGTCCGGGCCACCATGGCCTTCCATGGACCTGCCCCGCCGCCTGTCCGCGGACAGCTCTCGATCGTCTCCCGACGGCTCGCGAGGCCCGGAGCGTTGGGGTCGAGCAGTAACTCCAGACGAACATCCTCTACGGCCAAGCACGGTCGCAAGCGGACCGCCTCCGCGTAGGATGCAGCCGCCTTGGAACCTCGCGCCGCCCTGAGCGACCTTCGCGCCCTCGCGTCCGGCCCCATCACCCGCCGCGCCGCGGTCCTCGCCTCTTCGACCATCGTCCAGCGCATCCTCGCTCCGGCGCTCGCCTGGACGCTCGTCGAGCGGTCCGTGCGCGACAAGATCGCCGTGTCCCTCCTCTTCGGCACGCTCTTCACGGCCCGCACCCTGGTCCAGCGAATCTTCACGTCCCGCACCGAATCCGAGCTCCTCGAGCTCGCCGCGGCGAGCGTTCTCCACGGCGACGTTCTGCGCGCCGAGGTCCTTCCCGATCAGGATATGCACCTCGAGGCGGCGCAAGGCGTCTACCACTCCGCCCAGCTGCTCTCGCAGACGGTCCCGAACGCCTGCGGCGACCTGATCGCGTGCGCGCTCCTTGTCGTCGGGGGTGCCCTTGTCGAGCCCGCGCGGCTGGTGGCGTTCGCCGCGGTCATCACGGTGTTCGCGGTCGGTGCCCTGGTCGTCTCGCGACGAGCCGTCGCGCGTGCTGTCGAGCGCACGTGGAAGGCCCAGGAGCGCGTGTACGAAGCCTTCGTCGACGCGCTCCAGGGCCGTCTCGAGATTGTGGCCACGGGGCGCCGGGCTGCCTTCATGGTCGATCTGGGAGCCCGAGCTCGGGCCTGGAGCGGTGCAGGAGCGCGCGTCGCGCTCTCGACGGTCCTCTCGGGTCGCCTGGCGCTCGCGGCCGTCGCGGGGCTCGTGGCGGCAGCGCTCGTCGCGAACGGCCAGCTGCGCGGATCGCTCGCGGTCTCGCTCACCGACGCGGCGGTCTTCGCGAGCGTCACACCGGCGTTCGTGGGTGTCGCCCAGGGCGTGCACGGGTTCGTGCGCGACCAGCGCTGGCTGCACATGCTCGCGCGCGTCGTCCGTGCGGGCGTGTCCGAACGCCCGCGCGGGACTCTGGCGCCTCCGCCGCTTCCGGCCCAGGTCGTCTTCGATCGGGTGTCGTTTCGTTACGAGACGCCCGACCGTTCGGGGCAGGCGCTGTCCGAGATCGCGCTCGACTGGAACGGTCGCGACGTCCTGGCGCTCTCGGGCGCGAACGGGTCGGGCAAGAGCACGTGCTTGCGGATGCTTCTCGCGCTGGCGGCGCCTCTGAGCGGCAGCCTGCGGGTCGGTGGCGTCGCGCTCGACGCCGTCGACGCCGACGCATGGCGTTCGGGCGTCGCGTTCTTGCCGCAGCGACCGTACTTGCCGCCTCGCGCGGATGTGCGGCGAGCCGTCGGCTGGCCGCTGTCGGGCGCGACCGACGAGCGCATGCTCAAAGCCCTCGATCGGGTCGGCCTACTCTCCGTCCTCCATCGCAAGGGGGTCGAGCCGCTCGAAGCGCGGGTCGATTCGCTCTCGGTTGGCGAACGCCAGCGCGTCGCGCTCGCCCGTCTCCTCTGCCGAGATGCGTCGATCTTTCTGCTCGATGAACCCGATGCCAACCTCGATCGAGACGGGATCGTCCTCGTCGCCCAGCTCGTTCGGGAGCTCGCGGGACGCGGAATGGTCGCATTCGCGGCGCATACGCCGGAACTCCTCGCGGTCGCCGATCGCGTGATCGTGCTCAAAGACGGCCGGGTGGTCGAACCCGGCTCCTAACGAGCACCTCGCCGAAACGGCCTCGAACTCGAAGCCGACCGCATCGAACGGCTCGGTTCAAGCTTGCCAGGGGAAGCGCACGGTAGCCCCGACCCACGTCGGAAAACGCCCTGCCATGCTACGTTCCAGAGCCGTGACCGGGCACGTTCTGCCTGCCGATCTTCGCTTCGCTGTCGCGACCTACGCGAAGCGCCTCTCCTCGCGCTTCGATGGGCGCCTTCGCTTCGTTCGCCTCTTCGGCTCCTGGGCCCGGCACGAGGCGGGCGAAGACTCCGACGTCGACGTCGCGGCCGTCGTTGAAGGGCTGACGCGCGACGAGTGGCGAGAGGCCGTCAGCGACGCGGTCGATGTGGAGCTGGAAACCGGCGCCTTGCTGTCGCCCTTCGTCGTCTCGGGAGAGCACTTCGATCTCCTCGTTCGGCGCGAGCGGCTCATCGCCCGCGATATCCTCGAAGAGGGGATCGACGCGTGACGGGGGAAAACATTCGCGTCAACGTGACGGACGAGATGCGGCTCGCGCGAAGCGCGCTTCAGGCGGCCGATGCCTTGCTCGGCCTGGGGCTCGTTCCCGACGCCGCGAGTCGCGCCTACTATGCCGCGTTGCATGCAGGCCGCGCGCTCCTCTTCTCGCTAGGGCTCGAGGTTCGCTCGCACCGGGCGGTGCGGACGATGCTCTCGAGGCACTTCGTGCAACCCGGGCTTCTGGCCGCGGAGCGCTCGAAGGAGCTCGGCCATCTCGAGTCGCTTCGCACCGCGGGTGACTACGACTCGGCGTTCGCGTACGGCGTCGACGAAGTGCGGCCCGAAGTGGAGAAGGCGCGCCGCTTCGTGAACGATGCCGCGGCGCTCCTTACCGCGGGCGGCTGGCTGGAATAGCCGCTCGCCGCATCACCGCGCCCAGAGCGCCCCGAGCTCCAGCCGCCCGGCCCGCGCTTGCCCCGGCGAAAGGGTCCAAAGCGTCGGTCCTCGAGGCGAGCCGCCCCCAGAACTTGCCCCCGACGCCCCTGTCCGGGCCACCATGGCCCTCCATGGACCTGCCCGGCCGCCTCCGTTCGACCACGCTCGGCGATCTCCTCGGGGCTCTTCATCGCGCCGGCTCTACGGGGACCGTCGAGCTCACCGAAGACCAGGGCCGTCTCCACCGCGTGTACCTCGCGCAGGGCCTGGTCACGGCGGTGGAGCTCGACGGAGCCACGCCCTCGCTCGCCGAGATCCTCCGGGGCGACCGCGCCGCCGACGAGGACGTTCTGCGCCGCTCGCTCCTGCGCGCGATGGCCTCGCAGCGCCTTCACGGCGAAGTGCTCGTCGACGACTTTCGCCTGTCGCCCGAGGTCGTGGGCAACGCGCTCCGCCGTCAGGTGGTGGGGCGTCTCGCGGTGCTCGACCGGTTGCACGACGCGCGGATCTCCTTTCGCGTGGCGGTGCGTCCCCCGCGCGGCGCGCTGACGGGCCGCGGGGCCGACGGCGCCGGGTGGCGTCTCTGGGATCCGCCCCTCCGTCCGAGCGAGTTCCTCCACGGTCGCCGGCGCCGGCACGAGCGAAGCGGACCGGCGCCCCACGCTGCGCCCCCGCCGGCGACGCCCGCCTCGAGCTTGCCCTGGCGCGTCCTCGGTCTGTCGCCGGGCGCGGAAGTCGCGGAGATCAAGCGCGCGTACCGGCGCCTCGCACGCGCGGTGCACCCCGACCTTCATCCGGGCGCGAGCGACGACGAGCGCCGCGCCCTCGAGATGCGCTTCGCCGAAGTTACTGCGGCGTACCGGACGCTGGTGGCGTAGGCCGGGGGGCGCCGACGCGGTACGCGGCGCCGATGGCCGCGGCGAGGAGCAGCGCGAGCACCGCCGCCGCGGCAGGCACTCTCCAGGCACGTCGCGAGGCCCGTCGCGGCGCGGACGGGCGAACGGTCGGGATCGCCGTGAGGGCCGGGGCCCGGGTCGGCGCTTCGCGCTCCACGACCGCCCGCGCCATGTTCGCGGATTGCCGCGACGAGAGCCCCTGCTGCTTGGCCAGCACCGTGAGCAGGTCCGCGTGGCCGACGAGGCCCATCTCGATGAGGACCTGCCCGAGCAGCCGGCCCTCGCGACGCTGCACGGCGAGGGCGCCGTCGAGATCTTGCTGGCTGATCATCCCCTCGGTGACGAGGATCTCGCCGAGCCGGCCTCGGGCCTTCTGGATCTCTTCGACGACCGTCGACGCGCTCCGCGACGGGCCGTACGGCGCCAGCGCGTCGGACATCTCGCGCATGCTCTGGTAGCGCAGCGCGGGGTCCCGCTGGAGGGCGCGCATGACGACGCGCGCGACGTCGCGCGAGAGGTCCGGTCGATACTCGAGGGGCCAGGGCACTGGGTCGAGCAGCACCTTCGCCAGGACCTGGACGGTCCCGCCCTCGAACGGAGCGCGACCCGTCAGGAGCTCGAAGAGAATGACGCCGAGAGACCACACGTCGCTCCGCGCGTCTTCGTTGCTGTTCGAGCGGAGCTGCTCGGGGGCGACGTAGCTCGGCGTGCCCAGCCATTCGCCGCCTCCGGTGAGCCGTGCGTCGCCCTCGACCCGCGAGATCCCGAAATCGAGGACCTTGATGACGGCGCGATCGCCGACGCGGCAGACGAAGAGATTGGCGGGCTTGAGGTCGCGGTGAACGATGCCGAGACCGTGCGCCTCGGTCATGGCCGTGGCGACCTGCATCGCGATGTCGACGGCGAGCTCGACAGGCATGGGGCCCGTGGCGGCGAGCTCCGCGTCGAGCGTCCGGCCCTCGAGGAACTCCATCACCATGTAAGGCAGGCCGCTGGGGAGCGAGTCGACGTCGATGACCCGCGCGGCGTGAACCGAGCGCAGCTGGGCGCTCGCTTGCGCCTCCCGCTCGAAGCGCGCGAGCAGCTTCTGAACGTCGCCCACGTCGGAGCGCAGCACCTTGACCGCGAGGCGCTGGTGGAGGCGCGTGTGGATCGCCTCGTAGACGACGCCCATGGACCCGGTGCCGAGCACCCCCAGGATCTTGTACTTTCCGCCGATCTCGTCGCCGGCGACGGGCAACGTTGCCCCGTCGCGCAGGTGTGCCCCCGAGTGCTTGGAGGCGCCCGAGTCCGTAGAGCGGTCGCGCGCCCCGTCGGCGCGGTCGCGGTCTCCCCGCATCGAATTACCCCCGATCCCTCTCACGATAACAGAAGACTGCGGTTCCGCCCCCGTTTGCGGAGTGACCGACCTTTTGCCCGTTTTGCCCGTTTTGCCCGTTCACCTCGGCTCGAGTACCCGAACGGCTTTCACGACAGCCGCGTACTCGAGAATGGCCGTGTCTGCCGCACGGGAACGTCAGCCACCGACCTTTCGCTGGGCTCGCTGCGTATCGAACGCGGGTGGCCGGACCGACTTCACCCGCGGCGATTCCCCGGGCGACGCCAGGCCCACGCGCACGAGCGCCAGCGGCTCTTCGACGCCCTTCACGCGCGCCTCGAACGTCTCGCCCACCGTGAGCGCGCGTTGCTCGGCCGCGTCGAGCGTCGCGTACGTGTCCGCGGGGAACACGATCTCGCCCGACTGGGCCAGGTGCTGGAGGCGCGAGGCGACGTTGACGGTCTGGCCGAAGTAGTCGAGGGCGCCGTTCGCCGTCACGACGTAGCAAGGGCCGGCGAAGACGCCGAGCTTGAGGCCCACGTGCTCGCCGTGGGGGGTCTGCGCTCGAAAGGTCTCGAAGCGCGCGAGGGCGTCGGCGGCGGCCCGCACGCACTGCTGCACGTCGACGAACGCGGCCATCACGGCGTCGCCCATGGTCTTGACGAGCACGCCCTCGTGGGCGCGGACGACGTCGCGCATGACGTCGAAGTGGTCGTCGACGAGGCGGAACGCGGCGGCGTCGCCGACCTTCGTATAGAGGGCGGTCGAGCCCGTGAGGTCGCTGAACAGGATGGCCGTCCGGGCGACGCGAAGGGGCGTCCCTCGCTTCAGCAAGTCCTTCGTGAAGAGCGAACGGAACTCGTCGACGGTCGACACGATGTGCGCCGTGGCGGCGGTGCTCGCGAAGGCGAGGCGCTCGATCTTCACGTGGCGCCCGTCGTCGTACGCGTTCGTGAGCCGGAGCTCGCCGCCGGGTGCGGCCCGGAGCTGCGCGGGCCGGATGCCGTCGGGCCCCAGAGTGGCCTCGGCCACCGGGCCCGCCGCGGGATCGACTTCGAGCGTGGCGGTCGCCCCCCCCCGCCCGAAGACCCGGTAGCGGCCGGGCTGCATGGGCACGTCGAGGGCGCGGGTGGCGCTCGGATCGACGCTGGCTTGCACGACGACGTGCGGCGTCCGGCCCGGGCCGCCCATGCAGAAGAGCTGCTCGGGGACGCGGCGAATGGCCGGGTGGGGGAGGAACGTCGCTTCGACGGCCTTGTCGAGATCGAGATCGAACCGGATGTCACAGAGCTGGCAGTGCCCCTCGGCGGTGATCTCGTCGAGGCTCTGCACCTGCTGCGAGGCGGTCAGGCAGCTCGGGCAGACGAGGCCCCACCGGAGCTCGACGAGGCCGACCGGCACCGCGTGCAAGAACGCCCGGAGCACGGTTCGCCGGTCTTCGTTCCAGTCGTCGGCGAGGGCGAAGGGCCGGATGCGGACGACGTCGGCGTCGGCGCTCTCGCGAACGAACGCGCCGATCTTGGCCGCGAGGGGAGCCGCCACGCCGCGCTCGGTCAGCGCGGTCACGGCCGCGTCGACGCGCGCGCGGTCAGCTGGCGAGACAGGCAAGACGTAGGGGCTCGGCGCGCCCGCGACGAGGTGCGCATCGATCGCCGGTCCGAGCCCGACGAACCGGGTCGCGAACTGCCTGGCGTTGAGCCACGCAACGGGCTTGAGCGCCCACGCGCGCGGAACGATCGCGAGCCGCACGGTGGCCCGCGTGCCGTTGTCGACCGCGCCCGGCCCGTCGGACGCACGCGTTCGCTCGAGGGTGCAGCGCCACGTGAGCGACTCCACCGGGCCGCCGTGCATCTCGCGGCGCACGCTGAAGGCCTTCTCCTTCGTCCATTCGAAGGGGAACTCGTCGTACGAGAGCGCGAAGCCGCCCGCGCGGGTCTCGGCGGTGAAGCGCGCGCTACTGGTCTTGTTCTGGCCGCCCGCCGCGTCGATGGGCTTGTAGGTCACGGTGCTCATTCCGAGCAGGCGGTTGAACCGGTCGGTGTCCGAGATGAGCGGCCAGACCCGCTCTGGAGGCGAGGTCAAATCGACGGATCGTGTGACGACCACCGCGTCCATCCCTCTCACTTTATCACGACGCGGCCCGCAACTTCACCGGCCTCGCGACCGATGGGCGGGGGAGATGGTCGGAGAAGAGCGCCCTTCAATGGGTCTGCGAGAGCTGCATCAACGCCAGCTTGGCCTCCGGCGCGTAGTGCGAGTCGGGGAACTTCTTGATCAGCGTGCGCCAGGTGTTCTTGGCGTCGTTGAAGGCCTCGATCTCCGTCTGGCACCACGCGAGCTGCTCGAGCGCGTCGTCTTGCACCTCGCGGTCCGCATTGGACTCTACGAGCGGCTCGAGCACCGCAATCGCCTCCTTCTGTTTGTGGAGCTTGCGGTACGCGCTGCCGAGCTCGAGCTTCGACTGCGGCGCCACGGCGCCCTGGTCTTCGTAGTGCAGCGAGTCTTCGAAGGCGGTCGCCGCCTCTTGCCACCGCTGAAGGCGCGAGCTGTCGAGCCCCTGCAGGTAGAGCAGCGAGGCCTGCTCGGCCCTGGCCTTGTCGACCGCGTCGGCCAGAAACTGCCCTTCGGCCTTCGAGAGCGGCTTGGTCCGCATCGACTCCCACCCCTTGATGAGGTCCACCCGCTTGCCCTGGCGCACCAGGTCGTAAAACTTGGCGGCCTCGAGCTCCGAGGCCTGCCGCTCGGCCTGAAGCTGCCTCGCGTCGTCGAGCGCTTGTTTCATCCGCACGTTCTCGTCGCGCAGATGCTTGCTGGTCGCGTCGATCGCGTCGACCCGCGCGTCGACGAAGAACTTGAGCGCCGCGAACACGACCACCACGAACACCACGTAGGCCGTCGCGCTGTTCCAGGTGAGGCGCCGCTCGTAGCTCTGCTGCCGCTTGGCGATCGACTTGATGTCCGCGCTGAGCGCGTTCGTCAGGTTGTTCGTCTTGATCACCAGCCCGCGCGACTCAATGATTTCGCGCTTGATCTCGCGGAGTTCGTCGTCCACCTCGTGCATCGGGCGCGGAGTATGGCATGGCTGCTGCTGGCCCCGCTGCTCCTCGCATGCGGCGTCGGCGATGGCGATGGCGATGGCGATGGCGATGGCGTCGGCGTCGGCGGCGGCGAGACGGCGCGGCGCCGCGCCCCGATCGAGGCCGTCGCTTCGAGCGCCGAGGCCCTCACGCAATGCGCCGCGCAGGCCGTCGAGGGCGTCGACGTCTTCGACGATCAGGGCGCCATCGACTGGGCCGCCGTGGCTGACGGCGGCGTCGCCTTCGCCATGATCAAGGCCACCCAGGGCACCTACGACACGCAGTCGACGTTCGCGGCCAACTGGGCCGGGGCCGCGCGCGCCGGGGTTCGCCGCGGGGCGTACCACTTCTTCGATCCCACGGAAGACGGAGCGGCCCAGGCCCGGCGGTTCCTCGCCGTCGTGGGGCCCCTGTCGGCCGGAGACCTCCCGCCCATGCTCGACGTCGAGTGCCCCGATGGCGACGCCGACTGCCTGGGAACCGGCGCGTCGGGCCAGGCCGCGCCGGCCGCGATCGCGGCCCGCATGGGAGCCTGGCTCGCCGCGGTCGAAGGCGCGACCGGGCGAACGCCGCTGCTCTACACGTTCTCGAGCTACTTCGCGTCGAGCGGGGTCGACGCCGGCGGGCTCGGCGGGCTGCCGCTCTTTCTCGCGTACCCGACCTCCGGCTCGTGCTTCGGCGTCCCTGCGCCGTGGACGCACGCGACCCTCTGGCAATACTCGTGGACGGGCGTGGTCCCCGGCGTGTCGACCGCGGTCGATCGCGATCGATTCCTCGGGTCGCCCGCTGACCTCGCGGCGCTGGCCGGGGTGCCGATGGCCTCGCTCTCGCCGCCGCTCTCGCCGCCGGTCTCGCTTGGGCCGGGTTGCCACTGAAGCCTCCCACGTGCTAGCTCGGCGCCTAATCGCTCATGATGACGACTGACATTCGCAAGGGCCTGAAGCTCCAGCTCGATGGCGTTCCCTACGCCGTCGTCGAGCACACGTTCGTGAAGCCGGGCAAAGGTCAGGCGTTCACGCGCGCCCGCATCCGCAACCTGCAGACGGGAGCGGTGATCGAGCGCACCTGGAAGTCGGGCGAATCGGTCGAGGTGGCAGACGTCGACACCCGGAAGATGACGTTCTCATGGGACGAGGGCGACAGCCTCGTCTTCATGGAAACGACCACCGGCGAGCAGATCCACGTCATGAAGGACAAGGTGGGCGACGAGACCCGCTTCCTGAGCGAGGGGCTCGACTGCGAAGTGACGATCTACAACGGCAACGCCATCGGCATCGACCTGCCGCCCAGCGTCGTCTTGCAGATCACCGAGAGCGAGCCCGGGATCAAGGGCGACACGGCCAGCGGCGCCACCAAGCCCGCCAAGGTCTCCACCGGCGCGACCGTGAACGTGCCGCTCTTCATCAAGGAGGGCGAGTGGGTCAAGGTCGACACGCGCACGGGGGACTACCTCGAGCGCGTGAACAAGTAGGGTTTGCGCGCCGGCCCAGGTTCGACCATGATTCCCCCCATGGAATGGACATCGCCGACGTGGGCCGAGATCAAGATGGACGCCGAGATCGGCTCCTACCAGGAAGACTTCGACGGCGATCGCGATCCGCGCTTCGTGAAGAGCGTCGAGAGCACCGACGAGCGCCTCGAAGCGGCGCACGGTTCCTGAGGCCGCTCCTGAAGCCGCTTCCGACGGCGCTTCCGGTGAGGGCGGCCTCTCGCCGCCCGTGCTAGGTCGAGCCCATCGAAGTTCATGGCCACACGGCGGGTCTTCCGCCTTCGACCTTGCGTGCGCTCGAGCGCCTTTACCGGCGCCGCGTGCCGGCCGATGACATCTCCACCCCCGAGCTGACGCGATCGCTGGCGGCCGTATCGCTCGAGACGGGGCGGCAGGTCGGCGTGCTCATTCACCGCTCCGGCCAGGTCGATTCGGTGGTCGTGGGCGACGCCGCCAAGCTCATGCTGCCCGACGTCGGGCGCCTGAGGGCCGCCGAGGGTCGCTTCCGCGGGCTGCGCCTCGTGCACACGCATCTGCGCGGCGAGCCGCTGACGCGCGACGATCTGGTCGATCTCGTTCGCCTGCGCCTCGATCTCGTCGCCGCGATTCTCCTGAACCCGTCGGGCGAGCCGCGCGCGATCGCGTGGGCGCACAACGTCCCCGGCGTCCCCGGCGTGGCTGGCATGCCCGGCAGCGACGGCGGCGCGACGTACCGCGAGATGGGGCCCGACCCGCTCCCGCAGCCGCGCGTCGACGTGGCCCGGCTCATGGGCGACCTCGAAGCCGAGTTCGCGCGCCGCGCGCGATCGCGCGAGGTCACGGCGAAGGACGGCCGCGCCATTCTCGTTCACGTCGGCGACAAGAGCCGCGGCCCGCAGGCGATGCGCGACGCCGAAGAGAGCCTTCGCGAGCTCCGGGAGCTGGCGCGCACCGCGGGCGTCGCGACGGTCGACTCGGTGCTCCAGATGCGCGAGCACATCGACCCGAAATACGTGATGGGGATCGGCAAGCTCGAGGACGTGGTGGTGCGCGCCATCGAGCTCGACGCGGCGGTGCTCGTGCTCGATCGCGAGCTCTCGCCCGCGCAGGCGAGCGCCATTGCCAAGCGAACGGACCTCAAGATCATCGATCGCACGCAGCTCATTCTCGACATCTTCGCGCAGCGCGCCGCGGGCCGAGACGGCAAGCTGCAGGTCGAGCTCGCGCAGCTGAAGTACGCGATGCCGCGCCTCGGACAGAAAGACGACAGCCTGTCGCGCCTCACCGGCGGCATCGGCGGTCGCGGTCCGGGCGAGACCAAGATCGAGATCGGCCGCCGTCGCGCCAAGGAGCGCATCACGCACCTGGAGCACCAGCTGAAGCAGCTCGCCAAGCAGCGCGAGCAGCGGCGCCGCCGGCGAACGCGCGGCGCCGTGCCGACGGTGGCCATCGTGGGCTACACGAACGCCGGCAAGAGCTCGCTCCTCAACACGATGACGGGCGCCGACGCCCTCGTCGAAGACAAGCTGTTCGCGACCCTCGACACGCGCTCGCGCATCCTGCGCTGCGGCTGGGCGGGGTGGGGAGAGCGCGAGGTCGTGATCACCGACACCGTGGGCTTCATTCGGCACCTGCCGAAAGATCTCTTCGCCGCGTTCCGCGCCACCTTCGAAGAAGCGGCGGACGCGGACCTCTTGCTCCACGTGGTCGACGCCAGCGACGACGCGTACGCCGATCACATCGAGACGGTGAACGAGGTGCTCGAAGACCTGCACCTCGGCGAGCTCCCGAGGCTCCTGGTCTTCAACAAGATCGACGCCATCGAGACGCTCCGCCGCCGGGTCCTCGAGCGCCAGTACCCCGACGCCTCGTTCGTGAGCGCCAGCGTGCGCGCCACCACGCGCCCCCTCATCGACCGCATCGCCCAGGAGCTCGCCGGCAAGTGGGAAGCCAGCGCCAAGGGCCCCGGCGTGGAGCCCGACCCCGTCGACGTCGAGCCCGACGAGCCCGAAGAACCCGCGCTCGCAGACGACACCCGCCAGATCACCTCCCTCGACGGCATGCTCCGCGCCGCCGGCAAGCGCGTCCGCCCGCCGCGCCCGATTGTCTCGCCTTTGAGAGAGAGAGATTAGCCGCAGAGGGCGCAGAGCGCGCAGAGGGTTTCAGGGTGAGCGGGTCCTTACGACTCGCTTTATGCCGCGGCGGAGTACGGGCACGTTGAAGTTGATCAGCAGGCCCAGCGGCAACCGGCTCGTCTTCAGGTACGAGAGCACTTGCGCCATGTGCAGTGGACTGTGTCCGTCGCTGGCCTTTAGCTCCAACAAAAGGCTCTCTGCGACCACGATGTCCATGCGGGACTCCCCTATGGGCGTGCCCTTGTAGAAAACGCGTACGCCCACCTGCCGGGAAAATGCGATTCCCTGCGCGGCCAACTCGACGCAGAGCGCTTGCTCGTAGAATGTCTCGAGCAGCCCGGGCCCGAGCTCGCGATGGACTTCCATCGCAGCCCCGATGACCATCTCGGTGAGGCGATTCAACCCCTCGTCTGGCTCGGATCTCAGTCCATTCATCTCTGCGCCCTCTGCGCCCTCTGCGGCCAATCTCTCTTCTCCCATCGACCGACGCGCGACGCAGGTTGCGGCGAAGCAACCGGAGGGCGTGACGGGTCGATAGGGGCGGTACGAGGTCGTGATGCGCCGCGAGTCTGTCACCGTTTTGCTTGCGCTTGCGTTCGGGGCCGGTGGGTGCGCCGGGCCGCTGAGCGATGGAGAAGATGCGTTTCGGAGCGGGCACTATCCGGAGGCGAAGCAAGAGCTGGCGTCGCTCGAGCGGGAGAGTCGATCCTGGGACGAGGCTCGCCGGGCGGAGTACGCGCTTTACCGGGGGCTCACGCTGGCGGCGCTGGGCGACCGTGGGACGGCGGGCATCTGGCTTCGCCAAGCGAAGGCGGTCGAAGACGCCCATCCCGGAGCGCTGCTACCCGACGACGCGGACCGGCTCCTGGTCTCGAGCCATGACAACGCGCTCCCCTGAAGGCGGGGGGCGAACGCTTACGGCGAGGCGAGGATCGCTCTCGCCAGGGCGCCCGCGAGGCGATCGAGAACGATCCCCGTGACCGCGAGCGTGCCGAGGGCACGGAGCGGCGCGATGAGGGCTTGCACCTGGGCCGGCGACGCGGCGCGCGCCACGACCGCGCCGGCGATTTCCACGACGACCGCCGCGGCCAGCAGGGGGCCACCGAGGGCCACGGCGAGCGTGATTCCGTTGACCAGGTCACCCGTCGCCGCGAGCAGGGGGTGGGCCGCGTCCTGACGCGCCGCGAGGGCGGTCACGACTCGCGCGGGCCCGCCCGTGGCGAGGAACATCGCGGACGCGAGGAGAGAGAGGGCCACCCCCGTGGGCGTTGCGGGTCCCTCGACGGTGGCTGCCGATGGAGCCTCTTGCGACCCTCGCAAGGCGTCGGCGACGCCGCCCGCCATCGTGGCCGCCCAGAGGGGAACCGCTGCAGCGATTGCGACGGGGAGCCCGCGAGCCGCTTCGACCACAGCGAGCAAGGGCCACGGCGCGGCAGACATCACCGGAATCGGCGTCACCGCGGGGACGATGCAAGCGGCGAGCGCCAGGCCCAGAATGGCGCGGGCCGGCGCGGGGAGGGCGCGAAGCCCGAACGCCGGGACGAGCGCCACGGCCGGGGTCACGCGGGCCCACGCCAGGCCGAGCGCCGCGAGATCGATGCCCGCGCTCTCGAACGTCTCGATGGTCGTTTCGATCAGCGACGGCATCGACAAGCGTCACGGAAGCCCTGGAATCAAAAGGAATCAGGAGACCACGAGGCCCAATTTTTTCTTTCCGTCCTCGAAGAGGACCTCGATCCGCGTGCCCTCGACCCCGAGGACCAGTCCCTTGCCGAACTTCGGGTGCCGGATCAGGCTGCCCTTGGCGTAACGCGTCGACAGAACGAAGGAAACGAACGATCCCTCGGGCTTGGATTGAACCTCGGCCCAGGTCGGCTCGGGGTCCGCGGGCTTGCCCCACGCGGGCGACTCGTTATCAGAATCCCGGCCGGAGCCGGTGGTGCGTTGCTTGGTGCGCTTCATCGACATGGCGATCAGCGTCCTAGCTCAGCGACTGGCGGGGGAGAAGCGTCGTGATCGCAAGGGCCGCGCCAACAGCCGGGGCAGGCCATAGGCGACCTCGTGGGCACCGATAGCGGCGGCGCGGCGATCCGTGGGCGCGCAACTCACGGACCGTGGCGGCACCCGGCTCGCCAGACCAGGCGCGACCGGCCGAAGCCCGCGTTCAAATCTTCGGGGCGCTCGCGGCGGGCAGCGCCAGGTATCGCGGTGCGGCACGCCGCCTGGCCGCGAGCCGGCGACGCACGAAGCGCCGCGCCCGGGTGACCAGCTCGTAGACGCCGGCGACGGCGAGCAACAGAGCGAACGGCGCGTAGGGAATATTGTACCGCGCCTCGCCAAAGAAGATGGCCCCCGACACGATGATCGTCGTGAGGTTCGCCGCGACGATCAGGAGGGTCCGGTTTCGACGCCCGAGCGCGAGGCCGAGGGCGGCAAGCGGCAGGACCCCGGACAGGAGCGTGTCCGCAAACCCATCCTGGAGTTTTCCCCGCCAGGGCGGATCGCGATAGTTGCTCTCCGGCCACGGCAGGTTCCCCGCGACCAGCAACTTGATGTTGCCCAACTTGCGCTCGAGTCGCTTGCGCCACGAGACGCCCCGAAGGCGTTCGCGACGAATTCGCTCGAGTATCACCGGATCCATAATGAACCCGGTGAACGAAACCGAGTCGCTCGGTTTGTGCGGAGGCTTCGACGGGGGATTAAACCAGTAGCTCCAGGTTTCGCCGTTAGGTGTTTGCCACGTCGAGCTTATCTTGCAGACGTCGGTGTCGGCCCAGAGCCGCTTGTCTCCAGTCGCCGCGATGAGGCCCCAGTGCCCCGAGAGCCGATGAAAGCGCACGCTCGTCTCGGCAACCATGAGGGCCATGGGTACGACCAGCCACACGAGCGAGCGACTCGCTCCGGCGGGGCCTTTGCGCCAGACGAGACGTAGTGCCCGAGCCCCGAGTTCGAGCAGCCAGGTCAAGAGGAACTGGGGGCGGATGACGAACGCGAGCGCCGCGACCACGCCCACCGTCAATTGCCCTCGCAGACTCCGCCACCCTCGAACCGTCAGGCACGCGTGCACCGCGATGGCCGCGGAAAACCAGACCTCGGACGAGAAGAACCCGACGAACGCGACCTGCGGGCACCACAGGGCGACCAGCGTTCCCACGATCGCAGCCGCCGCCACGCTCGGCACGAGATTGACGGTCAAGAGCGCCATGCACGGCGCCGGAACGGCACCGACCAGAGCGTGAACGATCGCGATCGCGAGCCGCGAGTCACGACCGAAGATCAGGAACTCGAGTGCGAGAATGGAATGGGTCCCCGGAGGGTAGATGGAGAGGACCCTGGGATCGGCGGGGGTCTTGTGCGCCAGGAGCAATTGCGCGCGATCGACGTAACCGCCCATGTCCGAGTAGACGGCGTCGAGCGGCGATTGCACACGAAGAATCCACTCGAGGCGCACGACGAACGCGACGATGAAGACGCACACCGCGACGACCGGGAGGCCTCGATTCAGCCGCGGGGGCTTTGTCATGAGCTCACCCGGGCTAGCACGGAACGCATCGCGTGCGTTAGAGGCCGCAGCGGCCAGCGCCATCGGCGAACCTCAGCTCCGACCGCGCAGAGTGGCAGGACCACGGATCCGGCCGGGACCACCCGCGGTCCACGAGCGCGTCGAAAAATCGATCGACGCCGTGATCGATACGCGGCATTTCTACGTCGGATCTCGGTCGCCGCGATCGTATTCTACGGAAACGGTACTTCGCCCCTGTCCACCGCACTTAATCTAATTGATCTCACCGATGCCGTGGCCGGGCCTCTCCGAGGCTACCGTCACCTCATCGTGGACCGAGATCCGCTTTACACCGCGCACATGCATAGCCTTCTCCACGTGGCGGGGGTGTCGCTGCTGCGGCTGCCGCCGAGCAGCCCGAAGCGCGTCCGATACCCCCGACGGCGCCTCGATCTCCGGCGGCGGCGGCGGCGAGCGCATCCGCCCTCCGTCGTCGGGTCTTTCCTCACCCGCTGTGGTCGGTGATGCAACGGACCGAAGAACGTGAAAAGGCATGCGAAAGACGCTCGAAGAGAGCGCCGTTCTGCGAGTGCAGGAAGTCTCCGTATGGCCCCTCGACCCAGAGCGCAAGGTTGACGACGATCGAGACGACGACGGCAGCACCCACGACCACCGCGAGGGCGCCGTGAGCGACCCGCGAGCGCACCGGGCGAACCGCGAGGAGCGAGAGACCGAGCGTCGCCCCGAGCGCGAGGCCTGCCGTCGCATCGGCCAGGTAGCGCGCGGCCGAGACGAACGCGACGAGGCATGGGATCATGCTCACGGTCGAGAGCATGAACGACGCGGCCACCAGCCAGGCGAGGCGAGGCGCCATCGCCGACGGCGCCAGGCTCCGCCGCCACGCCGAGCGCAAGGCCCAGCGCGCCAGAGCGAGCCAGGCGATCAGGGCGAAGGCATAGAACGGAGTCGTCCAGAGGAAGCCCACGTTGGCCTCGAAGAGGTAGTCGGGCCCATGCAGCGAGAGCTCCGGGATTGCGGTCCAGAGCGGACATCCGTCCCAGCCCGCGGCGCGTATGAACGGAAAGTGCGGCACGACGCCCGGCGGCTTCGCGATGTACGAATAGAGATTCGGGAGGACGAAGCGAAACCCGTTGTGAAACGTCCATTGCGAGAGCTGATGTCGTAAACCGGTGTCGAAGACAGATCCGAAGCGGGCGCGGTTGTAAGCCCCGAGCCCGCCGAGACCCGCGACGAGGGGCGCACCGAGCGCCGTGGCGTCGAGGAGCCAGAATCTCAGGCGACCCCTCTTCGGCGCGTCGCCCGCGGTCTCGGCGAGGGTCAACGCCGCGATGCCGACGGCCGCCAGCAGCTGGGCGAGGCGGCTCGCGACGCCGAGGGCCAAGCAAATCCCGGCGAGACACAAGAGGGGTCGCGTGATCGGGCCCCGCGGGCGCGTGAGCGCGACGAAGGCCACATAAGTCGCGGCGACGAGGAAGCACTGCCCGCTGACGATGGCGGCTTCATAGACCGCTGGCCGAGCAGAGATGAGCGTGAGAGGTGCGCCGAACGCGAGCGTGGCGACCCCCATCCAGGTGGGCCACCACGCGTGACCGCGGAAGAAATGCCGCTTCGCCCGGACGAGGAGCATCGCGCCAAGTACGGTCCTTGCCAGCGCGAAGGCGATGGTCAACGGATCGTCCGGCACCGAGATCGCGAACCATCGCAGAAGGGCGGCGCCGATGAGGGCGGGGACTGGGCCCCAATAGAGATAGAGCCTGCCGTGGTGCAGGCTGAGGTCCCAATATTGTTCGCGGACGTCCTCTGCCGACGTCGCGGGATCGGGCCGCTGAACGAGGTCGACGTGTCCGTCGGCGAAGGCCACGGCGAGCTGCTCGTAGTAGCCATGGCCGATGTGGGGGAACCGTGTCATGCGCCCGGCCGTCGCGAGAAATACGTAGACGGCTGCAAGCGCGACCACGCCGGCGACCGCGAGGACGGCGCGGGCCGCCGGGCGGCGCGCCATCGCCCTCAATCGCACGGGCCCGCGCCGTGGCCGGGAGCCCGGAGGAAGGAGCGCGGGAGGGGGCGCGGCGGGCCCTTCCCGTCGATCCGCGCGCGCAGCGTCAGCTCGGCCGGGCCCCCGGAGTCGAAGTGCTCGACGCGCATGCCGTGCTTGCCGGCGCCGAGCTCCACGGAGGCCGATTGCTCCGTGTACTCTTGATTTTTCCACTGACCGACGAGCATCTGATCGTCGACGAAGAGGCGCGCGCCGTCGTCCGACCCGAGGACGAACTCGAACGCGTGCGGGCGGTCGAGGACCATGCACGTCTCCCATCGCGCGGAGAACCCGTCCGACGGGACGTCGCGATGGGGCGACCCGTAACCCCAGTTGTCGCCGAGGTTCGCGCTCAAGTCGCTCGCCACGGGTTCGGCGAGGAGGGTCGTTCGGAAGTACACGACGCGCCAGACGGGCCTGCGATGCACGACGGCCGCCCCTCCGATCGCCACGACCACCGCGAGGGCGACCCATGGCAGGACACGCCGGCGGTGCCCCGACCGCGAGCGCGATTGCGTGGCCGCCTCTCGTTCGAGGCGGGCGGTCCAGGCGACGAGCGCCCGCCGATAGCCGACGAGCTCCCGACGGTTCGGCCAATCGGCGCGCGGCGGTGCGGGGACGGAAGCCGCGGCAACGAGAGCGCCAACGGCGCGGTCTCCCGGCACGAGATCGCCATCCGCGAGAAACGGCAGATCCCCGCGTTCGAGCGCCACCACGAAATCGCGATACGGCGCGACTCTGGCGCAACGGAGCGCTTGTTCGAACGACGCGACCTCGTACCAGGCGCGCAGAACGGCCGAGCAGACAGGCGGCCCGTCGCCGTCCGAGGCGGCGAGGAGCGCGTCGAGCGCTCGCAGCTCGCGCGCAGAGGCATCGGCGGCCGAGAGAACCGGATCCTCCACCGATGCCGTTGCAGGCGACGGCGCCGCGGCCGAGCTGCTCATCACATTTCCTTGAATCGGGCGGTGTCCCACTTCAACGGGCGATGCGACTTCTTCGGCGGGATGGGCAGCACGAGCGGGCGCCTAAGCTAAGTCACCGAGCGTGATTGTCGATCACGCAAGGGGAATGCAAAATGCCCGGGGCCACCCCAGGGCTGCTTGATTGACGTTCGAGAATCACGATCGCTGATTTAGCATACGGAAGGCAACGCGAGCCTGATCGTTACATGCGCGCCAGCACCGAGTCGGCGGCGGCCGCGGGGCGGTTGTGCTAGCGTCGCGCGACGATGTCGTGTGCACTCTCACGGCCACGTGAACTATTCGCGCCCTTCACGCCGGAGCGGCGAGGGTCAATGAACGTGGATCCGAGGCTGCTCCAGGCGATCGTCTTCGACGTCGACGGGACCCTCTACCGGCAGGCGGGCCTCCGGCGCGCGATGATGTTCAGGCTCTTGAGGGAAATGGCGCTGCGCCCGGGCTCGGGTGTCGCCACGTTCCGCGCGCTCCGGGCGTACCGGCACGCGCAGGAGCTGCTGCGGGGGACGGAAGTCGACGGCGACCTGGCAGCGGCGCAGCTGCGGCTGGCGAGCGAGCGGTCGGGGCAATCGGAGGCGGTGGTCACGCGAGTCGTGGCGCGCTGGATGGAGCACGAGCCGCTGGCGCTCCTCGGGCGCTTCGTCGACCCCGCGCTCCGCGCCTTCCTGGTCGCGGCCCGGAGCCGGGGGCTCGCGCTCGGCGTCTTCTCCGACTACCCGGCGGCCTCCAAGCTCGGAGCGATGGGCCTCACGGAGTTCTTCAGCGTCGTCGTGGCGGCGCAAGACGCGGCGGTCAACCGATTCAAGCCCCATCCGTCCGGCCTCGCAGAGGCGCTCCGGAGGCTGGGCGCTCCTCCGGACCGCGCGCTCTACGTCGGCGATCGCCACGACGTCGACGCGGCGGTCGCACGGGCCCTCGGGGTCCCGTGCGTCATCGTCGGAGGCCGCGGAAAGGTCACATCAACCGTTGGCTGGACGTGCGTATCCGACTATCTCGAGCTTCAAGCCATCTTGTTCCCGCCGAAGAACGAGCTCACCCAATAAAGACGTCAGACGCCGAATCCGCAGCTCACGGAGCCGCCGCGGTTCCGGGCCGCTTCACGCTGCGTGGCCACATCGCCATCGCTCGAATCGATCATTGGTTCAAGAACGTCTTCGTGATCCCCGGCATCATCGCCGCAATCGGCGTCGATCGCGTCCACGTCGCCCCGAACATCGTTCAGCGAATCGGCGTCGGCATGCTCTCCGTTTGCCTCGTCGCGTCGAGCAACTACGTCGTGAACGAGGTGCTCGACGCCCCTTCCGACCGCGCGCACCCCGTCAAGTTCGCGCGGCCCGTCCCCTCGGGGAAGGTGAACGTCCCGCTGGCGTACGTCCAGTGGCTCGCGCTCATGGTGGTCGGCGTTTGGCTCGGGTTCCAGGTCTCGAAGCGCTTCGCGGCGACGATGTTCGTCCTGTGGGTCATGGGCTGCCTCTACAACATCCGGCCCTTTCGCAGCAAAGAGCTCCCGTACGTCGACGTGTTGTCGGAGTCTGTGAACAACCCGCTGCGGCTCCTGGCCGGGTGGTTCATCGTCGGCACGTCGTCCGTCGCGCCCGCGTCGCTCCTCCTCAGCTATTGGATGGTCGGCTGCTACTTCATGGCGATGAAGCGCTTCGCCGAGTATCGAGACATCGGCGACCCGAAGCGCGCGGCGGCGTACCGCCGCTCGTTCGCGTACTACACCGAAGAGCGACTCCTCGTGTCGATCATGTTCTACGGGTCGGCGGCGATGCTGTTTCTCGGCGCGTTCATCATGCGCTATCGCCTCGAGCTGATTTTGTCGTTCCCGCTGATCGCGTTCGTCATGGCGATGTATCTCTTCCTGGCATTCAAGCCGAACAGCGCCGTGCAGCGCCCGGAGGGCCTCCACAAGGAGCCGGCATTGATGGGCGCGGTCGTCGTGTGCAGCCTCACGATCGGCGTGCTGATGGTCGTCGACATCCCCGCGCTCGCGAGGATCTTCGCCCCCACCGCGCCCACGCGCGAGCAGAACGCAGCGCCCGCCGCGCCCGGGCCCGGCGCTGAGCCGTAGGAGCGCCTCACCGGCTCGAGGCGAGCGGTCGAGCCGACGGCGCGCGTTCCCGGGTGGCGCTCGTGCGCTCTTCGTCGAGCGACCCGGTCCTGCGCGCGGCCAGCACACGCGTGCGTCGACGACCTGGCCGCCACGCGGCCGGTAACCTAGACTAGGGTGCCGACCGGACGCTCTAGCGAGAAGGTGCATGCCGACCACGGCCGCGCAGATTTACCGCGAGACGCGCAAGAAGCACGATCAGCTCTTCAACACCTACGTGATGCGGCCGATCGCGGCCGTGGTCGTGAGGGTCGTGGCGCCCTCGCGGGTCACGCCGAACCAGCTCACGCTGCTCAATCTCGGGCTCTTCGTGGTGGCGGCCGCGATGTTGATCGCCCTTCCGTCGTGGACCGGCGGGCTCGCGGCGGTCGCGGTGCTCGAGGTCAGCTATTGCTTCGACTGCGCCGACGGCATGCTCGCGCGGCACAAGAAGCTCGCGTCAAAGACGGGCCACCTCTTCGACTTCTTCACCGACGAGCTCAAGGCCCTTCTGCTCGTCGCGGCGCTCGCCGTTCGCTCGTGGCGCGGGGGCGGCCTCGGGCTCGACGGCCGGCTCTGGGAACCGGGCGACGCGCGCTTTCTCCTCGCGGGGGTCGCCGCCGTCGTGATCGTCGCGTCGGCCATCTCGCTCACGAACTTCGTGCGGCGTCCGGAGCTCTCGGGCCGGGAGACCACCGTCGAGGCTTTCTACGAGACCGCGGCCGCGCCCGCGCACGTCTCGCCGCTCGCGCGCGTCGCGTCGCTCGCGGGCACCTTCCTGCGGTGGCTCAATCACTACCCGAGTCACATCTGGATCTGGGCGCTGCTCGGCCGGATGGACGCGTACTTCTGGCTCTACGTCGCGCTCAACGCCCTGTACCTCGGGCGAGGATGGCTCGGGCTGGCCGTGCGTTTTGGACGGACGTGACGCGCCGCGCGTCGTGGCTCTTGGTGGCGGCACTGGTGGCGTGCTCGCGAGGCCCGAGCGGGGCGTCTGGCTCTGCGTCCGCGTCCGCGTCCGCGTCCGCGCCCGCCGCGGAGCCGGCGTCGACGCCCACGCCCACGCCCACGTTTGCGCCCGTTCCCGCGGGGGAGGCGCGTCGGTCGACCGTCGCGCGCCTCGAGGCCGATCCGTCGCTCCTTCCGCATCTCCCCGCGCTCCGCGATCACTTCGGCGTCGGGGCGAAGGGGCCGTTCCTTGTCCAGCACGTCGAGCTTGCCGAGGGCCGCGTGGCGGTTCTCGTCGCGAGGGTCGACGAGAGCGATCCGATCGCCCTCGCGTTCGATCGGGACCAGCTCCTCTGGACCAAGCCGCGTCCGGTCGCGGGCATCCTTTCGCCGGTCAACGGCCTCACCCTCACGGCGCGTCCCGACGGCGGCGCGGTCGTCTTCGCGTGGGTCGCGCCGCTTCATCTGGTGGCCGCGCGAATGTGGGCCGACGACGGCAACCCGTTCGGAGACTTCGAGCTCTTCGCGCCCGACGCCTGCGACGCGCTCTCGGCCGCCTACGGTCCGGGCGTGGGGTGGCTCGCCGTCTGCACCGGCGCTCAGGGCACCCACGCGCAGCGCATGCGCGAAGACGCCACGATCGCCTGGGGTCACGCCGGCGCCGCCCTCGGCGCGACCAGCCGATCGGGCCCGGCGTCGATCGCATTCGATACGTCGACCTCGCTCATGCTTCTCGAGCAAGTGCCCGCCGTCGGGGGCGATCGGCTGCTCGCCTACCGCTATGACCTCGACGGCCAGCCCCTCTGGGCCGCCCCCGTCGATCTGGGAACGGACCTCGGACCCAGGCCAACCCGCCCCCCGCGCATCGACGCGCACGTCATCCGCGAAGGACTCGTGCGCGTCGAACGCCCCCAGGGCGTAGCGGGAAGGGGCGCCGCAAGAACCACCGAAGTCACCGCCACCGGCGAAGTGCGGTTCCCGTGAACGTCCCCCCGAAGGCCACTCACCGAACCCGAAAACTTCGCGCCTTCGCGTCTTGGCGGTTTCTCCCCCAGGATCAGCTGATCTTGAGGAGCTCGACTTCGAAGACGAGCGTAGCGTTCGCCGGGATGACCGGCGGAAAGCCGCGCGCCCCGTACCCGAGGTCGGGCGGGATCGTCAGCTTGCGAACCTCTCCGATGGCCATTCCGGCGACGCCGCGGTCCCAGCCCTGAATGACCTGGCCCTTGCCGAGGGTGAAGCGGAAGCCCTCGCCCCGGTCACGCGAGCTGTCGAACTTCTTCCCGTCGGTCAGCGTCCCGACGTAGTGGACCGTCACGGGGTCCCCCGCCTTCGCCACGGCGCCCGTCCCCGGCTTCAGCGTCTCGATCTGCAGGTCGCTCATCGGTCACCTTTCGCTTTAGTGCTGGCTTGATCACGTCACGCGAGCGACGGAGCGTACGCAGAGAAAAGCGCCCCGCAAGCCGCTCCGCACGCCAAACGCCAGGCCGCCCAGGTCCAGACCTCTTCGCCCTCTCATCTCGGCTCTGCGCCCTCCGCGCCCTCTGCGGCCAATCTCTCTCTCTCGAACTCTCTCCCGGAAACGCGCGCGAATGGATCAGGGGCCCCCGAGCACCTCGAGAAACCCGTCTCCATAGGCCTCGACACGCGCCGGCCCCATGCCGAAGACCTCGAGCAGCTCGGCGCGCGTCCGCGGCGAGCGCCTCGCCATCTCGATGAGCGTGCGGTCGAGCGCGACCACGTAGGCAGGGACGCCCCGCGTCTTCGCGGCCTGGGCCCGATGGGCGCGAAGCTTGTCGAAGCGCTCGCGGCTCACGGCGTCGAGCGCGGACAGCGCCTCGCTCGCCTCGCCCGACGCTCGCGACCCGTTGATGCGCCCCGGCGAACCTTTGCGCGCGCGGGCAGTGCTGCGCTCGATCGGAAGGGCGAACCGCAAGGCGCCCGTGGCCCGCATCGCGTCGGCGCCCGAGCGCGTGAGGAGCGGCACCGGATGGTCCGTCGGCGTGAGGTCGATCCAGCCGGCGGCGAGCAAGCCGCGCATCAGATCCATGATCCAGGTCGGCGAGCGATCGCGAAGGAGCCCGAACGTCGAGAGCTGGGTGAACCCGAAGCGTCGCGTGCGCTCGTCGTCGACGCCGCGGAGCATCTCGGCGACCGCAACGAGGCCCGCTCGCTGGCGTGCGCGTGCCACGGCCGACAGCGCCATTCGCACGACCCTCGCCGTCGCCTCGGACTCGACGTCGTTCTCGTCGGCGGGTCCCTGGTCTACGGCCAGGTCGATCGCCGCGCACACGTCGCAGTGACCGCACCCGCCGAGGAGCTCTTGCTCGTCGCCAAAGTAGCGCAAGATGAAGTCGTGGCGACACGTCCGCGCATCGAGGTACCTGAGGAGGTCCCGAAAGAGCCCCCAGGCCTTGGCGGCGAGCTCCGGAGGCGCGGCGCCCCCGTCGGTGCCGGTCGTCACCAGGCGACGCCGCAAGCCCACGTCGGCGCCCGAGCAGAGCAAGAGGCCGAGCGCTTCGGCGTCGTCGCGCCCGGCCCGGCCGACCTCCTGGTAATACGCCTCGATCGACGACGGCGGCTGCACGTGGACCACGGCTCGAATGTCCGACCGGTCGATGCCCATGCCGAACGCGTTCGTGGCCACGACGAGGGCCAGCGTGCGGTCGGCGAAGCGCGACGCCACCCGCGATCTCTCGTCCGCCGGCATGCCCGCGTGGTACGCCGCCGCGTTCCAGCCGCGCCCGCGCAGCGTCTCGGCCCACTGCTCCGTCTGGCGCCGGGTCGCGGCGTACACGATCGCGCCACCCCGCGGGGCCGCCGGTTCGCCGAGGGCCGACGCCAGGGCCTCGAACACGGCGGTGCGCGCCTCGGCGACGCCCTCGACGTTGCGCGCCGAGAGGTGCAGGTTCGGGCGCGCGAAGCCCCGCAACACCTCGGCGCAGTCGTCGCCGAGCCGAAGCTGTTCGCGGATCTCGCGGCGCACTTCGGGCGTGGCGGTGGCCGTGCACGCGAGCACGCGCGGCGGTCGGAGGCGCTCGAGCAGGGCGCCGATACGCCGGTAGTCGGGGCGAAAGTCGTGTCCCCACTGGGCGATGCAGTGGGCCTCGTCGACCGCCACGAGCTGCACGTTGCAGCGGCTCAGCATGCCCACGAACGCGTCCGACGCGAGCCGCTCCGGCGCCGCGTAGACGATCTTGTACTCCCCGCGCAGCATGGCCGACTCGCGCTGCCGCCGCGTGTCGAAGTCGAGCGTCGCGGCGAGGAACGTCGCCGCGACGCCGCGCGCCTCGAGCGCGCGCACTTGATCCTCCATGAGCGCCACGAGCGGCGAGAGCACGAGGGTGACGCCCTCCAGCACGACGGCGGGCACCTGATACGTGAGCGACTTGCCGCCGCCGGTGGGCGCCACCACGAGCACGCGGCCGCTCCCCCCGAGAAGCGCGTCAATGGCTTCCCGCTGCCACGGCCGAAACTTTTCCAGCCCGAACGACCGGGCGAGCACCTCTGCGAGCGGATCCGGCCGAGCCGGCAGCGTCGAAGGCGGGGGAGGGGCGTCGAGGGGCAAGGCGAGAAGCCGCTAGCGTAGCGGCGGGGGAACGGCGCGCGAGAGCGGATGCTACGTGGATGCCAGGCGGATGCCAGCCGATACTAGGCAGTCTGCTAGGCAGTCTGCCGATCTCTCGGACCGTCTCTCGAGCGCGCCGTACTCGAGGCGGGCGAGGGCCGTGGTAGCTTTCGTCTTCGATGGCCGATGACCCGCGCCACAAGACCGGGGGACGGGCGCGGCGGGGGGCGCGCCTGAAGACGATGCCGTTCTCGGGCGAAGGCGACGGCCTGCGCGAGGCCCTTCAGCTCGAGCTTGGCAAGACCGTGGCGCCCTCGCTCGCGGTCGTCCTCGGGCCCGACGTCGGCAAGCGCGTCGTCCTGCGCCAGTCGGTCGAGACGGGGCGCGATCCGAGCTGCGAGCTGCCGCTCCACGACGACAACGTGTCATGGCGGCACGCGCGTATCGAAGACCGCGGCTGCGACGAGTGGGCGATCATCGATCTCGGTAGCACCAACGGCACGATCCTCAACGGGGAGCCGTGCGCCGGGGCCATTCTCAAGCCGGGCGACCGGATCTTCATCGGCAAGACCGTCATCGAGATGCAGAAAGACGCCCTCCGCGACGCCCAGGCGGCGGAGATCGAGCGGCTCCTCTCGACCGACGACCTCAGCGGTCTCTGGGTGCGCCGTCGCTTCGACGCGCAGCTCGAGTCGAGCGTGGCCGCCGTTCAGGCCGGGACCGTGCCCGCGCTGAGCCTCATCGTGATGGACATGGACGGGGTCAAGGCGATCAACGACACGCACGGCCACGCGATGGGCGCGTTCGCGATCGGCGAGACGGGCCGGGTCATGGATCGCGTCATTGGCGCACGTGGGTTCGCGACGCGCTTCGGCGGCGACGAGTTCGCCGCCGCCTTCCCCGCGGTCCTCAAGACCGACGCGGTGGCCATCGCCGAAGAGCTCCGCGCCGCCGTGGCCGCCCACACCTACGAGCACCGCGGCGTCCGCCTGAGGCCAGGCCTGAGCTGCGGCGTAGCCACCATCCCGGGCGACGCCCCCGACGCCCGCGCCCTCTTCCAGGCCGCCGACGAGGCCATGTACCGAGCCAAGAGAGCCGGCAAGAACCGCGTCTCGATCTAGGCGCTGCGGCGCTCGAAAGACCGAGCGCGAGATTGGCCGCAGAGCCGCGGAGAGAGCAGAGCATTGACAGGGGTGGGTACCGAGCGACTCGCGCGCGAGGGGGCCAGCGTCAGAAGACGCGCTCCAAAGAGCGTCTCGAACCACTTCTCTGCTCTGTGCCCTCTGCGCCTCCGCGGCCAATCTCTCTCTCTCGTACCGAGCGCCCGCCGCGAGCACACCGCTAGAACGTGGTGCCGACGTTGCCGAAGGAGATGCTCGGGCCGATGATGACCGCCCGGGCGCTGGCGGGGATGGGGTTGACCATCGTGGCCGTCGCGGCGGGGGTCGTGGGTTCGCTGATTCGCTGCTCGAACCAGGCGTGGAGATTGATTGACGCCTGCGTCGGGGAGCCCGCTCCTGCGAGCGGGATGCTCAGGCCCACGCCCGCGACGATGCCGACCTCGGTCAGTGATTGCGCGGACGAGTTCGTGAAGCCGAACGCCATGATGCCCGCCTCGAGACCGAGCAGGCCCTCGTGCCCGTCGGAGTCGAGCCACGTGAGCCGCGAGATGACCGCGAGGCTCAGCGAGAGGATGCCGCTGCCGCTGGAGTTGCCGAAGCGATAGAGGCCCGTGGGGATCGCGGTCGTCGCGTAGAGGCGCACGTGCCCCGTGCCGAAGAGGATGTTCCACTGCACCGCGGGCGCGCCGTTGATGAGGTCATTGGCGCCGAGGTAGTGCGCTTCGTCGGCCACGTGCGAGAGGCGTATGATGACCCGGTCGTAGGGATCGACCACCCCCTTGACCCACGCGATCCGCGGCTCGGGGCCGGCGGTGAGGATCAGCGTCTGGGTGACGTGGCTGTCGGGCCTGGAGGTCCCGTCGAGCTTGTTGACGAGGATCTCCACGGTGAGCTTCTGCGTCCCGTATTCGGGAGACAGGCGTTCGCGGTGGATGATGACGCGGCACCCCTCGCGATCGCGGAAGGACATGCGCAGCGTGACGCCCGGGACGGCGTGCTCCACGGCTTTATCGCTTCCCGAGCACACGACCTCGGCGAGGGCGGCGTCGGGCATCGCGGAGGCCGAGAGGCCGAACGGCGCAGGGACGTTGGCCTCCTTGACCGGGCGGCGCAGCGTGTCTTCGAGGACGCCGAGGTTCACCTGGTCGAGCGGAGCGGGGAGCGTGGGCACCCGGTACCCGAAGACGAGAGCGACGAGCCCGACCGCGTTGATGTCGCCCTGGGCCGTCATGAGGCCGCCGCCGGTCGTCGCTGCGTACACGTCGTCGATCGGCAAGAGCGTGAGCGCGGCGCCGCTCACGGTTGGGACGTTGACGACTGCGGGTCGGTTGTTCGGGATGAAATCGAGCGGCGGGTAGCCCGGGATCTGGAGCACCGTGCGGACGATGGGGGCCGGGCGCGTCTCGGTGCGCGCCACGGCGACGACGGTGCTGTCGCCTTCGCCCCGTACGGCGGTGATCGAGATCGCCGACGCTTCGAGCGATCCGACCGTCACCACGGCGTACGCTGCGTCCTTCGCGGTCTCGGTCTGGAGCACCTCGGCCTGACGGCCGCCGACGAAGAACCGGAGCGACGTGACGTCTTTCATGCACCCGCCCTCGACGCGGACGACGACGCGCGCCGTGTCGACGCCGCGGAGGGCCGCGCCCGAGACGATGCCCATGGGGCAGCGCAGGATCGAGACGCGCAAGACGGGTTGCGTCTCGGGCGGGTTCTTTCGCACGAAGAACACGTGGGCGGTGAGGCGAAACTTCACGTCGACGGAGACCACGGCGGCCGGCGGCGCTTGCATGACCAGCTCTCCACTGTCGAGGCTGCAGCGCGCGTTGGCGCAATCGACCCCGACGACGGCCTCCTCGTGGGTGAGGGGCGTGCGCCCGGTGCCCGACGAGACGTCGATGGACGCGTCCGAAGGCAAGAGGTCGATGACCTCGACGCGGGCCGGCGTGATCGTGAACATCTCGGGGACGGCGAGGCGGCCTTCGGCGTCGTAGAAGACGGCGTCGGGCGCGATCTGCGAGCCCGCCGGCTGCCAGCGGAGCGTGCTCGTGGCCGGGTCGGCCGAGGACGTCTTGGGAACGGCCCAGGTGCACGTCTCGACGGGTCCGTCGTTCTTCACCGCGCGGCACGTGTCGGACGCGCGGCTCGGCTCGACCGGCCACGTGACGAGCGCGCCGCGCAATCCGCGGCCCTTCGCCTCGAGCCGCCCCTCGTCGAGCGCGAGGGTGATCGACGAGGCGTCGAACGTGGGCCACGGCGCCGTCGCGACGAGCCTGACGATCGTCGGCGTCTTGGCGCACTCGCCGAAGTTCGCCGCCACCTTGAGCTCGACGACCGCCCCAATCGCCGTGTCGGACGTGGGTGGCCGAAGCGCGCGCCCGCTCGGCTCGACCCGCCACGCGCCTGTGCCCGGCATGCAGGCGACGCGCCCGCCGCCGAGGACGAAGGGCTTTCCACCGACCGGCGCTTCGAGCGTGTCGGCGCGGGCACTCCGCGCGAACAAGCCGGAGCAGGCGAAGAAAAGAAACGCCGCGGTGCAAGCGGCTAAGAAGAGGCGGCTCATCGTTCGGCGTCGGTCGAGGATCAAGGGCCGTCGGCCCCGCGAGGGAATCGGGCCGTGAAGGCGCGATGGACTTCGGGGGTGCTCGGCGTCGCGAGCTCGTTGGGTCGATAGCCGGTTCGCACCGATGTGACCACGATATGGCGACCGTCGACGCCGAAGTCGACCCGCCAGTCCTTGAGGGCAAGCTGCATTCCCGTGCCGACGACGCGGATGCGACGGTAAGCGTGAGGCTGCGGCCCGAGGGCGAGGGCGGCGTCGATCGGCGCCTTCAGCTCGACGCCGTTCTCGCGGAGCCACGCCAGCTCCTCACGCGCGGCTTCCGTGTACGCGACGTCCCACGCGGCGATCGGGTCGCGCGTCTCGAGCCACCCGGCCCGCGCGTCGGGCAGCGCGTCGGCGTAGGCGACGTAGGGCTTGATATCGAGCACCGGTGAGCCGTCGAGGATGTCGAGCCGCCGAACGTGAACGACGAGCCCTTCGACCCGCTCGATCTGCACGGCGCTCAGCCCGATGGGGTTGGGGCGATGCGGAGATCGCGTCGAGAAGACCCCGCGCTTCTGCTCGCTTCGAGGCGGGAGCACCTTGGGCTTCCAGCCGCGGCTCTCTTCGACGTTCTTGTGGAACACGAAGATGACCCACGCGTATTCCCACGCCGTGAGGCCGTCGAGCGCGTCTTCGAAGCCGCGGCCGGGAAAGAGCTCGATGCGCCCGGTTGCATCGGGGGCGACGGAGGCCTGTCGCGGCGCATCGGCGCGCTCGCCGAAGGGCGATCGGACGATGCCGATGGGATCGAACGCGTACGGGGAAGAGGAAGAGGGAGACAGCACGGCCAAGTCGCTGCCGCTGATACCACCACGCGGGTGAAGGCGCGACCGTCCGCGCGCGCGCCGTCAGCGACTGCGGGCCGCGAGCTCGGCTCCGCAGCCGCACCGCCGGAGCTCGACGGTCCACACCGCGGGAACGCTGAGGTGCGTCTGGACGCTCGCGTGCGGCAGCGAAGCGATGACAGGCAAACTGCCCCACTCGGTCGCGCCGTAGCGGCGCCGGCAAGCGCCGCAGCTCTTCGACCACGGCGCGCGCTGAGCTTCCGCGCCGTACGCGAGCGGGGCTGCGCTCACAGATCCTCCTGCGAGAGGAGCTCTTCGAGCTTCTGCAGCGCTTCGTCGAGCACCTTGCGCGCCTTGCGCATCGTCGTGGGTCGGATGCCTCCGCGGTGCATCGCCCGCTTGAAGAGCTGCGCGACGTGCTTGACCCGCTTGGCGACGTGCACGAACTCTTCGGCGTGGTTCTCCCAGCCGCCCTCGGTCTGCCCCTCGTAGAACTCGGTCAGCTCTTCTTGGTGGGCGGCGAGCTCGCGTCGCCCGTCGTCGGTGATCTCGTAGACCTTGCGCTCGTCGCGCGGGATCGTTCGCGCGTGACCGAGCTCTTCGAGCATCTGCAAGGTGGGGTAAATGACGCCGGGGCTCGGCTTGTAAGCCCCGCCGCTCTTGTCGCCGATCGACTGGATGATCTCGTAGCCGTGCCGCGGCTGCTCGGCGATGGCGTCGAGAACGAGCCAGCGCACCGTGCCCCGCTCCGCGCGAGGGACCGGGCCGCGCCACCACTCGCTCCACATGTCTGACCAGGGGTCGCCGGGCCCGCGCCCGCGCGCCCATCTGCCTTGGCCGTGCATCCCGCCGAAGCCATGGTTCCAAGGTCCGTGCATCGCGACACCTCCGATGTATCGTTAGATATATCTTTAGATAGCTCTAGATAGAGCTGTGTCAACGCCGAGGCCCCCAATTTACGCTTCTTCACACCCGGCTCTCTCGCCGGGGAAAACCGCAAAGGCGCCATCGGTCAGCGCGCGGCTGGAGGCCTCCCCGCGCTCGAGCTGGCGCGCAAGGTGAGCGCCGCGCGGGAGCCTGCGCGGCTAATGCCCCGCGGGCGCGCCTAGCGGCGCCGGCCGGCTCGCGAGCCAGACGAGGGGCACCATGAACGCCGTCGCGACGCCGAGCGCGAGGAGGGCGTCGAGGTATGCGAGCTGCGTGGCCTGGACGACGAGCTGCCGGTAGACCGCCGCTGTGGCTTGCCTGGCCGCGTCGACGGAGGCGGCGCCCGCCCGCTCGAACGCGCGGGTCATCACCTCGACCTTCGACACGTAGGCCGGGTCGTACGGCGTCGTGTGCGCGGAGAGGTAAACCTGATGGACCTGCGAGCGCCGCGTGATCAGCGTCGTCACGAAGGCGATGCCGATGTCGCCGCCCATGTTGCGAGACAGGTTCATGATCCCGCTCACCTGGTTGAACTTCTGCGGGGGCACGCCGCCATACGAGACGGTCTGGATGGGCACGAAGAGAAACGCGAGGCCCCCCATCTGGAGGGCCCGGAGCTCGACGGCGGTGCCGAAGTCCATCTGCAGGTCGATCTTGCTCGCCATGTAGAACATCGACGAGCTCAGACAGAAGAAGCCGAACGCGATGAGGATGCGGGTATCGACCTTGGAGACCATCTTGCCCACGAAGGGCAAGAGCAGGATCACCACGAACCCGCCCGGCGAGAGCGCCATCCCCGATTGCTGCGCCGTGTAGCCCATCAAGACCTGCAGGTACTGCGGCAGGAGCACGGTCGACCCGAAGAGCGCCACGCCGAGCACGAGCATCAGCGCGTTGGCCACGGCGAAGCTCCGCCGCTTGAACATCTTCAGGTCGACGATCGGGTTCTCGTGCTGCAGCTCCCAAAACACGAACGACGTGAGGCAGACCGCTGCGGTGATCGAGAAGCCCACGATCGCCGACGAGTGGAACCAGTCGTCTTCCTGGCCCTTGTCAAGCACGTATTCGAGGCAACCGAGGCCCGTGGCGATGAGCCCGAGCCCCCACCAGTCGACGCTGCGCGAGCCGTGCTCCTTCGCCCACTTGAGGTGCGGCGGATCGGAGACGACGCGGTTCGTGAGGAAGAGCGACAGCACGCCCACGGGGATGTTGATGAAGAAGACCCACCGCCAGGAGAAGTTATCGGTGATGAAGCCGCCGAGCGTCGGCCCGATCGCCGGCGCGAGAACGACGGCCATTCCATAGACGGCCATCGCCATCCCGCGCTTGGCCGGGGGGAACGTGTCGGCCAAGATGGCCTGCTCGCTCGGGCCGAGGCCGCCGCCGCCGATGCCCTGCAGGATGCGAAAGAAGATGAGCGCGCCCAGCGACGGCGCGATGCCGCACAAGAACGACGAGATCGTGAAGAGCGCGACGCACGTCATGTAGAAGCGCTTGCGCCCGATGCGCGTGGAGAGCCAGCCGCTGATGGGCAGGATGACGGCGTTCGAGACCAGGTAGCTCGTGAGCACCCACGTGCTCTCGTCCTGGCTGACGCTCAGGTTTCCGGCGATGTGGGGCAGCGAGACGTTGGCGATGCTCGTGTCGAGCACCTCCATGAACGTCGCCATCGTGACGACCAGCGCGATGCTCCACGGGTTGCGCCCGCCGGTCCACCCGGTGGCAAAATAGGCCGGGTTGGCCTGGCCGCCTCCTCCGGGGGCCGCGGCGGCGCCCGAGCTTGGCTCACTCATCGCACCGTGACCTCCGGCTCGACGCTCATCCCGATGCGAAGGCGGTCGATGCTCGCCTGCCCGTCGTCGATGTGGATGCGGACCGGGATCCGTTGCACGACCTTCACGTAGTTGCCCGACGCATTCTCGGGAGGGAGCACGCTGAGGCGCGAGCCCGTGGCGCCGCCGATGCTCTCGACGCTGCCGTTCAGATCGACGCCGATCGCGTCGACATGCATCGTCGCCGGCTGGCCCGGGTTCATGCGTTCGAGCTGGTTCTCGCGGAAATTGGCGGTGACGTAGAGCCCCTGCGTCTGCGTGATGGCGACGAGCTGCTGGCCGGGGCTGACGTGGTCGCCGATCGCGACCGCCTTCTTGGCGACGATGCCCGTGACCGGTGCGAGGATTCTCCCGTAGGAAAGGTTCTTCTCGGCAGCGGCCTCTTGCGCGCGCGCGACCTCGAGAGCGGCTTGCCGCACGCCGAGCGAGGCCTGGCGGGTCGCGACCTGACGGGGCGCGTTCGACTTGATCTCGGTGAACTTGCTCGAGAACGCTCCGATCATCGCCTGCTGCTGGGCCACCCGGTCCTTGGCGGCGGCCAGCGACTGGCGGAGCGCGTCGACGTTCGCGGCCGAGGCGACCGCGGCGTTGAGGTGCGAGTCGTAGTCGGACTGGGCAACGGCGCCCTGCGCCACGAGCTTCTCCGAGCGGCCCTTTTCGATCTGGGCCTGGCGGTTGTTGGCCTCGGCCTGCGCGATCTGCGCCGTGAGCTGATCGACGTCTTTCCTCGCTCCCGACAGCGACGCCTGGGCGCTCGCGAGGTCGGACTGGGCGCCGGCGAGGGCGCTCACGTTGGACGCCATGGTGATGGGTACGTTCGGGTCTTCGGCGTCGAGCTGGGCCTGAGCCTGGGCGACCTGGGCCTTGGCCTCATCGAGCTCGATCTGCAGATCGGTCGGGTCGATCTCGGCGATGACGTCGCCCTCTTTGATGAGCTGGTTCTCGAGCACGTGGACGGCGACGACGGTGCCGCTGATTCGGGCGCTGACGCTGCTGATGCTGCCGTCGATCTGGGCGTCGTCGGTCTCTTCGAAGTGGCGCGAGTGGAGCCAGTAAGCCGTACCGGCCGCCGCGAGCACGATCGCCGCCGCGATGAACACGTACCGCCTGCGCGACGGCGCGGCGGGCCGGACCGAATCGGCCGCCCCTGCCGTGCCCCCCGTGGGCGGCGCGAGCGATGCGGGCCCAGCGACAGGGTTCTGGGCGGTCAATGGGGCGGTTACGCTTAGCGGCACAGTGGGGGCAGTGGGGGCCGAGGTCGCCATCGAATCTCCGAGAATTGCGCGAGAACTAGCGAGAACTAGCGAGAACTAGCGAGAACTAGAGCACTCTGCGGTTCTCTGATGCCGGGAGCGGCCCGGCCGTTACGTGGAACCCGAAAGGACCTCGCGGGCGATCGAAGGATCTGTATCTCATCGGTCCCGCCGCCGATCTGAAGCAATTTCGCGTCCCGGGCCGCTCTCGTCGAGGCTTCTCCATCGTCATCACGGGGAGGGCGAACTGCTCTCGCTGGGCCTGCGTACCCCTCGCCATGGTCGCCCCGCCGCAAAGGCCGAGCGAGGCGCCGAACGACATCGCGAAGCCCGGGCAGACGCGCGACAGATCCATCATCAAGATGGTCATGAGCGACCCTTCGCCCGACCCGAGCCCGGCCCGCTTGCCGGCCGCTCCGGGGCTGCGCGCCTTGGCGAACGCCGCGCGCACCATGTCGGGCGCGCCGAACGTCTCGCAGAGATCGCGCATCAGGGCGGACGGGAGCCTCGCCCCGTCTTCGAGCTCGTTCACCCGGGGGCGAGGCGCTCGGTGCACCAGGCGCGAACGAGCCTCTGAGCGAGCTGGTGCTCTTCGCTGAAGTCGAGCAAGGCCCGCGCGGTGCAAACGAGCGACGGCCTTTCGGGTGCATGCGTCCCTGGCGGGTCGCCGCGCCTGCCCCGCGGCCCGTGGTAAAAGAGCCCGATGGATCGCGCCGAGATGGCCGTCGTCCCGAAGGACGTCATCGATCTGTGCGAGCGCTTGCGGTCCAAGGGCAAGCGCGCCTGGATCGTCGGCGGCTGCGTGCGGGATCTCTTGCTCGGCCGCACTGCGTCCGACTGGGACGTGGCGACCGACGCTCGGCCCAGCGAGCTCACGGCGATCTTTCCGCGCGCCATCCCGACCGGGATCGAGCACGGGACGGTCACCGTCGTTCAGCACGGCCGCCACTACGAGGTCACCACGCTGCGCGGCGAAGGCACGTACTCCGACGGGCGTCGGCCCGACTGGGTCGAGTTCGTGGACGACATCACGGCCGACCTCGCGCGCCGCGACTTCACGGTCAACGCCATGGCGATCGATCCGGTCGACGCCAGGCTCATCGATCCATTCGACGGCCGCGGCGATCTCCAGCGCCGCTTGCTCCGCGCCGTGGGCGATCCGAAGGAGCGGTTCTCGGAAGACGGCCTCCGCGTGCTGCGCGCGGCGCGCTTCGTCGCCACCCTCGAGCTCGAGCTCGAGCCGGCGACGAAGGCGGCGATCCGGCCCACCCTCGATACGTTCCGCCGCGTCGCTATGGAGCGCGTTCGCGACGAGTGGCTGAAGGCCATGAAGGCCCGCGCGCCGTCACGCGCGTTCGAAGTGATGCGCGAGACGGGCATCCTCGAGGTCACGTGCCCCGAGCTGCTCGAGGGCGTCGGCCTCGGCCAGAACAAGTACCACGCGTACGACGTGTGGCGGCACGGGCTCGAGTGCATGGACGCCTGCGCCGCCGACCCGGTGCTCCGGATCGCCGCGCTCCTTCACGACGTCGGCAAGCCCAAGACGCGCGCCTGGTCCGACAAGACCCGCGACTACACGTTCTACGATCACGATCGCGTCGGCGCCGAGATCGCCGAACCGATCGCCGCGCGCCTGCGGTTCTCGAACGACGAGCGAGCGCGCATCGTGTCGCTCGTGCGCCACCACCTCTTTCACTACACGAGCGAATGGAACGACACGACCGTTCGCCGCTGGATCCGGCGCGTCGGCTCCGAGCGCGTCGACGATCTCTACGTGATCAACGAGGCCGACGTGCGCGCGAAGGGCCTCGACTGCGAGCCCGATCTCGCGGCGCTCGCGGCGCTCAAGGCGCACGTCGCCCGGGTGCTCGCCGAGGGCGCGGCGCTCTCGACCCGTGACCTCGCGGTGAACGGACACGATCTCATTCGCGAGCTCGGAGTCAAGCCGGGGCCCGTCATCGGCGAGCTCCTCGAGGCGCTGCTCGAGGCGGTGACGAGCGACCCGCAGCTCAACGAGCGCAACGCGCTCCTCGCGTTCGCCCGCGATTGGCTGCGGGCCGCAGACGGCGTCGCCGTGAAGGGCGGCGCTTGATGCGGATACGCAGACCCCGACGTGCCGGCGCTGACGCTGCGCGGCTGCGGCTGGCGATGCAGCTGGCGATCGCCGCAGGGGTCGGCGTCCTGGGGTGGAGCGAAGGCGCGCGGGCGCAGGTGGCACCGGCCGCCCCGGAGTCAATCGCCGTGGGCGACTGGCAACTCGTGCCCGTGGCCGAGCTCCGCATGCGCGGCGAATACCGGCGTGATCTCGACCAGGAGAACCACGCGATCCTCGTCGAGCGCGCTCGGCTGGGTCTCGACGCGACCCGAGGCTCGATCGAAGCGCGCGTCGTGCTCCAGGATGCGCGGGTCGTCGACCTCGGCGCGACCGCCGATCCCGTCGTCGGACCCGGGGCTGCGAGCGTGACGGGCGCCTACGAAGCGTGGGTCGACGCGCACACCGAGTCGGAGAGGCCGAGCTTCGTTCGAGCTGGCCGGCAGGCGATCAGCTGGGGAGAAGGGCGCTTGCTCGGGGTCGCGGACTGGTCTCCGGGGGGGCGATCGCTCGACGCAGTTCGCGGGCGGCTGGTCGTGGGCGACAGCGCCTTCGAGCTGCTTGCTGCGGCGCTGACGGATCCGGCGACGAGCGCGGCGGTCACGTCGTACGGAGAGCTCTTCGGCGCCCGCGCCGAGTGGGCGTTCGACCCGATCTTCGCCGTCGACGCTTACGCGCTGGCTCGCGTCGCGCAAGCCGAGCCTCGCGACAGCCTCGACGCGTCGATTCGCGGAGAGACGTACACGGGGGCGCTCCGGCTGCACGGCGCCGCGCGCGGGTGGCAGTGGGGTGGGGAGGGGACGTACCAGTTCGGGCGCGCCGAAGACCTGGGCGAGAACCGCGCGGCGTGGGCCGCGGCGGCGCACGTCGAGTACACCTTCGAGGCCGTCGCGTGGCGCCCGTCGGTGCGAGTCGGCGCGGCCTACGCGAGCGGCGACTCGGGCGGCCGTACGGTTCGGGCCTTCGATCCCTTGCTACCCGACGTGCACACGTGGCACGGCGCGATGGATCTGTTCGCGTGGTCGAACGAAGAAGAGGCAAGCGGGCGCGTCGTGATCGCGCCGTGGACCGACGCGCGCGCGACGGTCGAGTACCGGTACGCGCAGCTCGCGCGCCCCGATGGCGCCTGGCGCACGGGTTACCTGACGACCGTCGGTCCCGTCGGGCACGCGTCGGGCAACACGCTCGCGTCCCTCGGGCACGAGATCGACGCGGCCCTGCGATGGTCGCCCTGGCCGCCCTTCTCGATCGAAGGGGGGTACTCGATTGCCCTGCTCGGCGATGGGGCGCGCGCGGTTCTGGCGGCCAGCGCCATCGGGCGCGGCGAAGGGCCGGGCGCGCTCTCGACCGCACCCGTCTCCCACTTCGCGTACGGGCAGGTCACGGTCGCGTTGCCGTAGGAACGAGGCCGGTCACTCGTCACGGGAGCGACTGGCGTCAGTTCTCCCAGCGGCGGTTGCGCCCTACGTCGGCGTGCACGAACCAGTCGTCGCGGGTGGGATAGACCCCGACGCCCCCTTGCCAGCCGAGGGCGCGGATCTCACTTTCGATGACCCGCGGGTCGAGGCCGCGTCCGTCTCCTTCGGGCACGATCCGGAAGTCGCACGCGTGGCCGAGCGAGTGCTGGCTGTGCGAAGCGACGTGGTGGCCCTTCTTGCGCAACATCTCGTTGAGCTTTGGGCTCCGGTAGCCGCTCACGAGTTCGATGCGCGAGCCCGGGTGCCCGGCCGAAAGGGCGCGGAGGAGGAGCAAGAGGTGCTCGTCGAGTGGGTGCCTGTCGCCCGTCACGCGGTCCGCGACGAGATCGTCGAAGCGGCCCTGAGTCGGTTCGAAGGGATCGAGGACCACACGCTCTCCCGTGTGAACCTGCTCGAGCGTGGCCAGGATCGGCGCGCTTTCGGGCTCGTCTTGCGTCGGGCCCTTCTTCGTCGCAAGGCGCGATCCGTGAAGCACCGGCGGCTCTGACAGCGCAGGATCGGCCGCGAACGTGCTCGCGGCGATGGCGGGGATCAGCATCGACCCGACTCTGGCGGCGAGACTCGCAAAACTCAACGCAAACTCAGCGCAAACTCAAAGATGGATACCTCGAAGGCTCCAGCGTAGGCCCCCAGGCCGTCCGAGAAAACCGTAACGGTCCCTCTATACGCGAAATCAACGCGAAACAGCGGCCGCGGTAGGACCAGGTCGGCAATCGCGAGGTCCCCTATGAAGAGCGAACGGCGGCGTCATGCCGTCATCATGTCGAAGGTTGTTCTTGGCGCCCTGGCCCTCTTCATGGGGCTCGGCTGCAGCAAGAACCAGGAGAGCGCGGCCCCATCGGCCGCCGGCAGCGCCAGCGGCTCCCCCGCCGCTGACGACACGCTCACGGTGGGGTTCATCTACGTCGGCCCGAAGGACGACTACGGGTACAACCAGGCGCATCACGAGGGCGCTCTCGTCGTCTCGAAGCTACCCGGCGTCAAGATCCGCGAGGAGGAGAACGTCCCCGAGACCGACGACGCGCAGAAGACGATGCAGAGCATGGTCAGCCTCGACGGCGCGAAGCTGCTCTTCCCGACCTCGTTCGGATACTTCGATCCGCACATCCTCGTCGAAGCGAAGAAGTTCCCCGACGTCACGTTCCTGCATTGCGGCGGCCTCTACGACGCCACCAAGCACCCCGTGAACGCGGGCAGCTACTTCGGTTACATCGACGAGGCGCAGTACGTCTCGGGGATCGTGGCCGGGATGACCACGAAGACGAACAAGCTCGGCTTCATTGCGGCCAAGCCGATCCCCCAGGTGCTGCGGAACATCAACGCGTTCACCCTTGGCGCCCGTTCGGTCAACCCCAAGGTGACGACCGCCGTCATCTTCACGGGCGACTGGTCGGAGCCCAAGAAAGAGGCCGACGCCACCAACAGCCTCGCCGATCAAGGGGTCGACGTCGTCACGATGCACGTCGATTCGCCGAAGATCATCGTCGAGCAGGCCGAGAAGCGGGGGATCTTCGTCACCGGCTATCACGCCAGCCAGGCCCCGCTCGCACCGAAGGGCTACTTGACCGGCGCCGAATGGAACTGGGGACAGGTCTACACGCAGTACGTCGCCGCGATGAAGACCGGCCATCTCTTCGACCACATGCCGCACCTCGAGCGCGGTGGGTTCAAAGAGGGGTTCATCAAGATGTCGCCCTACGGCGTAGCCGTGTCCGGCGACGCGAAGAAGAAGGCCGACGCGGCCAAGGCGGCGCTCACCGATGGCTCGCTCGTCATCTTCAAGGGTCCGCTCAGCGACAACGCCGGCAAGCAGATCATCGCGCCGGGCGCCGCCATGGTTCAGACCGACGTGAACCTCGAGAAGATGGCGTACCTCGTCGAAGGCGTGAAGGGGTCGATTCCGTGAACCGGGCGGCCGCCGAGGCCGTGCTCATTCGGGCGGGGGCGCTGCTCGCGTCGATGGCCCTCTTCGGCGCCTTCGTGGCGCTGGCGGGGGCCGACCCGTTCGACGTCTTTTACCAGATGTACCGGGGCTCGTTCGGCACCTCGTTTTCGGTGCAGAACACGCTTCTCCGCGCGGCGCCACTCATGCTCACGGCGCTCTGCACCGCCATCCCGGCGAGGCTCGGGCTCATGGTCATTGGCGGCGAGGGGGCGATGGTCATCGGCGGCCTCGCTTCGATCACTTGCGGGCTCGCGTGCGGGGCGATGCCCCCGTGGTTCGTCACCGTCGCCATGGCCGTCGCGGGCATCGCTGCGGGCGGCGCCTGGGTCGGCTTCTCGGGCGCCTTGCGCGCGTACCGAGGGGTCAACGAGACCATCAGCACCTTGCTCTTCAACTACATCGCGATCGCGCTCCTCAGCTACTTCGTCGAGGGACCGATGCGCGACCCGACCAGCCTCAACAAGCCGTCGACGCGGGCGATCCCGGCCGAAGACATGCTGCAATCGATCCCCGGCCTCGAGGTGCACTGGGGTCTCGTCTTCGGGCTGGTGGCCTGCGTCATCGCCCACGTGCTGATGATGCGCTCCGTGTTCGGCTTTGGCGCGGCGATCGCCGGCGGCAACCTGAGGGCAGGGATGCTGTGCGGTCTCCCCGTGCGGCGGATGATGATCATCGCCGCGGTGCTCGGCGGCGGCGCGGCCGGCCTCGCGGGTATGGCCGAAGTCGCGGCGGTGCACGGGCGGGCCAACGCCTCGCTCGTCACGGGCTACGGCTACACCGGGATCCTCGTCTCGTTCATGGCCCAGCACGAGCCCCTCGCCATCATCCCGGTCGCGCTGCTCTTCGGAGGCATCGGCGCCAGCAATGGACTCCTCCAGCGCGTCGATCACCTGCCCGACGCCACGGTCGCCGTTCTCCAAGGCATCCTCTTCGTCGTCATCCTCGCGAGCGAGACCCTCTACGGGCGCTTCGCCATCTTCCGTCCACGCGAGGAGCGAGTCGTTCGCTCCGCCGTCCGCGGCCCGACCCCGGAGGCCATATGATGAGCGCGATCGATCCCGTCGCCGACGTCACCGGAATCGGCGTCTGGGGCGTCCCCCTCGCGGTGGCCTCGGGCGCAGTGCGCATCGGCACGCCGTTCCTCTTCGTGAGCCTCGGCGAGTGCCTCACCGAGAAGAGCGGGCGCGTGAACCTCGGCCTCGAGGGGACGCTCGTGATGGGCGCCATGAGCGCCTACGCCATCTCCTACTACAGCGGCTCGGCGTGGCTGGGCGTCCTCGTGGCCGGACTCGTGGGCTCCGTCCTCGGCGCCCTCCATGGCTGGCTCTGCAGCCTCCCGCGCGTGAACGACGTCGCGATCGGCATCGCCCTCATCTCCCTCGGAACCGGCCTCGCATTCTTCCTCGGCAAGCCGTTCATCCAGCCGAGCGCGACGAAGCTTCCGGCCATCGACCTCGGATTCTGGTCGAGCTCCCCCGAGGTGCGCTCGGCGCTCCAGATCAACGCGCTCTTCGTCGTGGGCCTGCTGCTCGCACCGGCGATTGCGTTCTTGCTGGCGCGAACCCGCTGGGGTCTCGTGCTCCGTACGGTCGGCGAGAGCTCCGACGCGGCAAGGTCGATGGGGTACCGGGTGAACACGGTGCGCGCGATCGCGACGACCTGCGGCGGATTCCTCGCAGGAGTCGCGGGCTCGTTCCTCTCGCTCTTCTATCCCGGTAGCTGGAACGAGCGTCTCTCGAGCGGCCAGGGGCTCATGGCCGTGGCGCTCGTCATCTTCGCGCAGTGGAACCCGGTGCGCTGCCTGTGGGCGGCCCTGCTCTTCGGCGCATCGAGCGCGCTCGGGCCCGCGCTGCAATCGGTGGGCGTGAGCTCCGGATACCAGCTCTTCAACGCCGTTCCCTACGTGCTCACCCTGGGCATCATGATCGCCACGAGCTCCGCCAGCCGGAGATTGCCGGGCCAGCCCGCCGAGCTGACGGTGGCCCGATGAGCGCGGCCATCTCGACCAACGGCGCGCCTCGCGACGCCGATTCGGTTCCGCGGGTGCCGATCGTCCCGGTGAAGGGTCCGCCGCGGGCGCCGCCGCAGCTCGCCGCCGAGGGCATCGCCAAGAGCTTCGGGTCGCTCGTGGTCCTCGAAGACGTGTCGCTCACGTTGCCGCCGGGGACCTTTCACGCGCTGCTCGGCGAGAACGGCGCGGGCAAGAGCACCCTCGTCAAGTGCATCATGGGCTACCAGCCCGCCGACGCCGGCCGCATTCTCATCGACGGCGCGCCGGTGAAGATCGAGTCGACCCGCGCGGCCCAGGCCCACGGCATCGGGATGGTCTACCAGCACTTCACGCTGGTCCCGAACATGACCGTGGCCGAGAACCTGGTCATGGCCCGGGCCGACGTGCCGCTCGTCATCGACTGGAACAAGGAGCGCGAAGGGCTGCGCGCCTTCATGGCGGGCATGCCCTTCCAGATCGACCCCTCGCGCGTCGTGCGATCGCTCGCGGCCGGCGAACGTCAGAAGCTCGAGATCCTGAAGCAGCTGTACCTCGGCAACCGCATCCTCATCCTCGACGAGCCCACCAGCGTGTTGACGCCATCGGAGGCCGACGAGGTGCTCGGCATGCTCCGCGCGATGGCGCACGCGCGCGAGATCAGCATCTTGATGATCACGCACAAGTTCCGCGAGGTCACGAGCTTCGCCGACGAGGTCACGGTCTTGCGCCGAGGGAGGGTCGCCGGCCAGGGGCTGGTCAAGGACCTCACGACGGCCGACATGGCTTCCATGATGGTCGGCGGCGAGGTGCCGCGCGCGTCGTCGTCGCGCGCGGAGCTCGAGCTCGGAGACGTGCGCCTCTCGCTCCACGACATTCGTGCGGTCGACGATCGCGGTATCGGCGTGCTCGACGGGATCTCCCTCCAGGTCAAGGCCGGAGAGATCGTCGGGATCGCGGGCGTCTCGGGCAACGGGCAAGACGAGCTCCTCGAAGTGATCGCCGGGCAGCGCGAGCTCGCGGGCGGGGAGATGCGCGTGAACGGCGTCCGCTACACGGCCACGCGCGAGGAGACGCGCACGGCCAAGATGCGGTGCTTGCCCGAGGAGCCACTCCGGAACGCGTGTGTGTCGAACATGAGCGTCTCGGAGAACATCGGCTTCCGCGGGTACGACCGCCCGCCCTTCACGCTCTGGGGTTGGCTCGTGCGGCGCGACGCACTGAGGCGCCACGCGGCCGAGTGCGTGAGCGCGTTCAAGATCAAGACGCCGTCGGTCGACACGGCGATGGCGCGTCTCTCGGGCGGCAACGTGCAGCGATCGGTGCTAGCGCGCGAGCTTCAGGGCGAGCCGCGGGTTCTCGTCGTGGCCAACCCGTGCTTCGGGCTCGACTTCGCGGCGGTCGCGTTCATTCGAACGCGCCTCCTCGAAGCGCGAAACAGCGGCGTCGCCGTTCTCCTCATCAGCGCCGATCTCGACGAGATCTTCGCGCTGTCCGACCGCATCCTCGTCATCAGCGGGGGCCGCATGGTCTACGAGACGCCCATCGCCTCGGCCGAAGTGGCGACCATCGGCAAGCACATGGCCGGCCACGGATAGCGAAGTCACCCTCCCGTCGACGTCTTGACCGGCTGTCAGAGCGTCATCAAGTTGCTCTCGCACGCCCTCGTTCCCCCGCCCGACGAGGGTCGGACGCGTTTCGCCACGCCGACGCTTGTTCTAGGATGACCCTGGGCACGGAGGCCCCCCCATGACCACTCGCCACGACGAAGGAAGGCTGGCTCGACGAAAGACGCCGGGCCCGTCGCTCTACTTCAACGCGACGCTGCCGGCGGCCGCGCCGGAGGTCGTGGTCGGGTTGCTCCACGGGTACGCGGACTACGGCGCCCGCTACGCGCACGTCGCCGACTTCTGGGCCGAGCGGGGAATCGCGACCGTCGCCATCGATATGCGCGGTCACGGCCACGCTGAGGGGCAGCGAGGCTATTGCAAGCATTTCTCCGAGTACCACGACGACGTGGCGGAGCTCACGGCGCTCATCGACGAGAAGGTCCCCCCGGCGCCGCGGATCCTCTTCGGCCACAGTTTCGGCGGGCTGGTGGCCGCGACCTTCGCCCTGGCGAACCCGTCGAGCTGGCGCGCTCTCGTTCTCAGCTCGCCGTTCTTCGGCGTCGCGCACCGCGTCCCGTCAGTGCAGAGAGTCGCCGGCAAGGTCGCGTCGCGCCTCCTGCCGCGCGTGGGGATGCCGCACGGCCTGCGCGGTCGGGACGTCACGCACGACGCCGCGCGGGCCCGCGCACACGACAAGGACCCGCTCGTCTTCAAGAACGCGAACTCGCGGTGGTTCAATGAGAGCGAGGCCGCGCAAGACAGCGCGATCGCCCGCGCCGGGGCGATGACGATGCCCCTTTACGAGTTCATGGGCACGGCCGACCGCATCGCCAAGATCGAGCGGGCGCGCCAGTTCTTCGACGCGGCCAGCAGCGCCGACAAGACCTGGGTACCGCTCGAAGGGCTCTTCCACGAGACCCTGAACGAGATCGAGTGGCGCCCGATCGCGGCCGGCGTGGCCGACTGGATCCTGGCGCACAAGTAGCTCAGTCGTCGCAGGGGCGAACGCGCAGGACCCCTTCGCCGCCGCGAAAGCGCACCTGGCACGCCAGGCGGCGGCGCGACGGGTCGTCGCCGAAGATCTCGAGGACGTCGACCTCGTCGTCCCGGGGAGGGTCGAGGAGCTCCGCGCCTTCGAGGACCTCGATCCTGCACGTGCCGCAGCTCGCGCTTCGGCACGAGAAGGGGATGCACGCGCTTCGCTCGTCGCAAACGTCGACGAGGCGGCCGCCATCGGGAGCCGATACGCCGAGCGGGGGCGCGGCGGGAGTTTCGAAGACAACGAGGGGCATGACGGCTATGCGTCCCTGGCACGGACCGAAGGGCGGCGCGAGAGGCGATCCGGCGTCATCGCTTCTCGAGGGCGATCGCGTGCTCGGCGCGCGGCGCGTCTTTGAAAGCCCACGCCGTGGGCCCATGGAAATGCGGTCGCGCTTGCGAGGCCCGCGCGAGCACGACCAGCCCGGCGTCGTCGGCCACGGCGTTGACGAGAGCATCGGCGCGCAGCGCTTCGCCCTGTACGGCCGAGTCGGCGAGGACGAGCGCGACGGGCGCGCCTTTGCGGCACACGCGCGAGATGGCGCGCAAGGCGGCGCCGAGCTCGCGCGACCACGTTTCTCTCGCGGAGCGCGCGCCGAGCTGGCCGTAGCGACGCCGTGAGCCGATCTCGCCGGCCGCAAACGCGCGGGCGTCGAGGTCGAGCCAGCGAAGGCGAAGCGCGTGGTGTTCGATGTAGTCGTAGGTGGCGACGTACGGGGGCGAGGTCACGACCGCGTCGATCGTGGCCGCCGCGATCGTCTTGAGGCGAGCGGCGTCGTCGAGCTCGACGCGCGCGGCGGACGCGCCTGCGGGCAGGAGCGCTTCGAGCGCGGCGACGCGCTGGACCAGCTCGTCGGCCTTCTTGACGAAGAGGCGCGACGGGTACCCCGCGGCCAGCCTTCGAGGCTCGCGCGGAGCGGCGCCCGAGGCCGTATCGGAAGCGCGCCGGCTCAACTTCACGAGGATCGCGCTGAGGACGAGCTCGAGGGCTCCACGGACCCGGGGCGCGAGGTCGAGGCTCGGCAGGGCCGAGCGGAGCGAGTCGAGCTCGAGAAAAACGTGGGGATCGAACGACGCGACGTCTTCCTGGGGGTAGCGCCGCGTCGCGCCTGCGCGCCGCTTGCGCCGATCGTCGGCAAAGGCGGCCGCCGCGCGAGCGCCCTTCGAGATCGCGTCGCGCTCCATGGCGTCGAGCCGGGCTGTCTTGAGCGTGGCGAGCCGCACCGCCAGGGGGTTGAGGTCCGTCCCCACGCCGCGCCGGCCGGCGATCATCGCTTCGATCAGCACCGTCCCCGAGCCGCAGAAGGGGTCGAGGACCAGCGCCCCCTCGGTGGTCGAAGCGCGCACGAGGCGCGCGGCCGTGGTCGGGTGCATGCGAGCCGGGTAGGTGTGAAACCCGTGCACGTGCACGCGGTCCGGATCGTCGTCGGCGACGCCGTCGTCACGCGGCTCCGGCGCGGGCTCGACGTCGAGCGCTTCGGCCAGCTTCGTCGCGATGCGCGCGTCGCCGACGGTCCGTACCGCGCCGCCGACGTGCGTGAGGGAGCGCCGCTGCTTCAATCGTCGCTCGAGCCTGAATTGGCTCGTCCGCTCGTTCGCTCGTTCGTCGCGCTCACGGCCGAACGATGGACGTTCCCGGCGGTGGCGTGAAGGTGAACTGGGTCGGGGCTACCGGCTCGTTCACCCGCGGGCTCACGAAGTCGAAGCGGTTCCGGTTCCCCTGGCCGTCGATCACCATGACCCGCCGGACCTGCGAGGTCGCCGCGTCGACGTAAAAGAGGACCTTCGAGTAAGCTGCGGTCGGCTGCTTCGGCGCGCCGACGAGAACGAACCCGCCGGGGAACTTCATGTCGGCGCCCGCGAAGAGCTGGAAGTCGAAGTTGTCGGTCAGCTTGCCGGTGCCGGTGAGAAACGAGAGCGCCGCCGGGTACTGGGTCGAGTCGACCGGCTGCTCGAACATCTGCTTGTTGCTCGCCTCGTAAACCCGAATGATCTTTCCGTCGGAGACGACGCGGTTGTCTTTCGGGTCGTCGTAGACCCACTCCATCTTGCCGGGCTTGGCGAAGGTGACGTGACCGCTCGACGTCTTCTCGTGATTGTAAGCTTTGACCCAGAACTTCTGCTGGAAGTCGCTCTTGAAGGTGGTCGATTTGTCGTAGAACGACTGCACGCTGTCGACCGCTTGCGTCGTGTTCGCCGCGGCGGCGGCGACCGGCGCGGGGGCGGGGGAGGCCCCTGCGGGCTGCGCCAGCCCCGCGTCCGCGTAGAAGACCGCGCAGCAGAGGAGCGCGGCGGCGAAGATCGACGAGGTCAGGCGGCGCATCGGGGGGCTCGAGCGGGCTTTTACCCTGCTTGGACGCGTGGGGCCCGCAGAATATTGCATGGGCCGCCGCGTCAGACGCGTAGGCGCACGTGCTGCAGGTGGGCGATGGCGAGCGCGAGGGCATCGGCGGCGTCGGCCTTCGGCGCCGTGGCCAGCCCGAGCACGACGCGCACCATCTGGGCGACCTGCGATTTTTCAGCCCGACCGTGCCCCGCGACCGCGAGCTTCACGCGCGCCGGCGCATATTCGTAGATGTCGACGCCCGCCCGGGCGCACACGAGCAAGGCGACCCCGCGCGCGTGGCCGAGCTTGGCTGCAGCCGACGCGTCTTTCGCGAAGAACAGCGCCTCGACGCTCGCCTCGTCGGGCGTGTGCGTACGTAGCACCTCGATCAGCGCCACTTCGATCGCAACGAGCCGAGTGGCGATCGACGTCTTCTCGTCGGTGTGCGCGATGCCGTGCGCGATGTGGATGAGGCGCGTCCCCCGCCGCTCGACGACGCCCCACCCGAAGTGGCGCGTGCCCGGATCCAGCCCGAGCACGACCGGCATTGCCGCTAGCTCGCGCCTTCGAGGCTGGCGAGGACTTCGTCGGAGACGTCGAAATCGGCGAAGACGTTCTGCACGTCGTCGTGGTCGTCGAGCGCTTCGGCGAGATTCATCGCGACCTGCGCGTCGCGGCCCTCGAGGGCCTTCTTGACCTTCGGAACCGAGGCGAGCTGGCTCGACTTGGCCTTGATGCCGGCCTTCTCGAGCGCGTCGACGATGACGTTGAGCGCGTCAGACGGCGTCGTCAGGTGCCACTCGTCGCCCGCGTCGGTGTAGTCGTCGGCGCCATTGGCGACGGCGATCTCCATGAGCTGGTCTTCGGTGGCTTCTTTGCCGAGGACAATGAGGCCCTTGCGCTCGAACGCCCACGCGGCGGCGCCTGCCGAGCCCATGACGCCGTTGTTCTTCTCGAAGATCTTGCGGATCTCGGCGACCGTGCGGTTTCGGTTGTCGGTCATCGACTCGACGAGGAAGAGCGTGCCGGCGGGACCGCTGCCCTCGTACATGATCTCTTCGTACGAGGTGCCTTCGAGCTCGCCCGTGCCGCGCTTCACGGCTCGGTTGATCGTGTCGTTGGGCATCGACTGGCCCTTGGCGTCGAGGATGGCCTTGCGAAGGCGGGGATTACCCGCGGGATCGCCGCCGCCCATGCGCGCGGCAACCGTCAGCTCCTTGATGAGCTTCGTGAAGAGCTTCCCGCGCTTTGCGTCGAGAGCGCCCTTCTTGTGCTTGATGGTGGCCCATTTCGAATGGCCGCTCATGGTGCGCCTCTTTCAAGTCCGCCAAATTGCCCGCGTCGCGCCCGCCGTCGGGGCCGCCGCGGTTGCCGGGTTGGCCGAGAGGCCGCCCAGGCAGGCCCCCGAAACTATCCTGCGGCGAGCCGAGCGGCGCAAGGTAATGAAAAGACGCGGGTCCATCAAGGCTTCATGGGATCGCGACCCGGACGGCCGCAAGGAACCCGTCGTCGGCCGCGTGGGCGCCTGCGACGAAGGCGTCGTATTCGGCCGGTGGAATGGTCCCCGTGACCACGTCGAGTACGAAGTCGTCTTCGATGACGCCTCCGTCGCCCGTGACCGTCATCTTGCGCGATGCGTCGACGAGCTTCGCCTTCACCTCGAGGGGCCCGGGCATCCGCGCGACGCGGGCCCCCTTGGGCAGGTCGACCCGTCGGTGCACGTGGTACTGAACCGCGGTCCCGACCGCGAGGGCGCTCTCGCGACCGGCTCGGGAGGCGAAGGTGGCGGCGAGGCTCGAGACGCGCGCCCGCGGCCAGGCCCAGTGCAGCGTGTCCAGCCCCGGCAAGAGGCCGAGCCGGGGAGCCGACGGCGTCTTCGCGGGCTGCAGCTGGGCGTATCCATTCACGCTCACCTCGGCGCGCAGGCTGACTTGCCAGCTCCCCTCGGTGGACGCGAGCTGAACGTCGTCGACGTTCGCCCAGGGCAGCCACGCGAGCACGACGTCGCGCAGCGCCCGCTGCCGCTCGGCGCCGACCGTGCGAAAGAGCGCCTCGGAGAGCTCTTGTGCGTCGCGCCCCCGCAAGACGACCGCGAAGGTTCCGCGAGCGTCGCCCTGGGCGTCGAGCGCGAGGCGCACGTCGACCTCGTCGCGCTCGTCTTCGCGCGCTCCGACCGCGGGGAGCGGGGCGATCGTCCCGTCGGCGCGCAGGGCGAGCCGCCCGCGAAGCTCCGGCGACACGCGGCCGGCCGGAAGGGGCGGACCGGCCACGTCGGCATCGATCCACACGTCTTCGACTGCCGGCGCCGGAAGCTTGCCGTCGGCACCGGCGGCCGCGGGGGAGGCGCCTGGCAGGTGCGCGACGACGAGCGGGTGCAGGAACCGCCCGAAGTGGGGCGGGAACGCCGGGTCGGCGCTGAACGGGTCGTTCTCTGCGACGACGAGATCACACGGAACGCCGAGCTCGCGCAGGCTGCGCAGGATCAGCCACGAGCGGCTGCCGTCATGCGAGGCCAGAGACGTGCGCGCCGTCTGCGCCTGCACCGGCGCGATCCCTCCGCCGAAGTCGCTGAGCGTCCCCGAGTCGGCCTCCCGCAGGGCCTTGCCCGCCGCGATGACCACCGCGTTGACCGTGTCGCGCGCCGTCTTTCCGATCGACGTCGCCGCGGCGTCGCGCGCCCAGGCTGCGATCTCCGGGTCGTGCTCGTCGAGGGCCGCGATCGATTCGCGCAGGGCGCGCGCGACGCTGCCCCACTGGGCCGTCGAGAAGCTCACGCCCACGTTGCGGTCCATCTTCGGAACGCCGTCTTCGACGCGGCGCGCGAACTGTTCGGCGAGGTGCCAGGTGAGCACGCGAGTATCGCCGGCGGCGCTCTCGACGGGCTTGCCCAGCAGGGGGTGGCTCCAGATCGCGCCCCGAAGGCTCGCCGGGCTCCGGAGCTCGATGGTCGCGTCGTGAACGGCCGTGCGCTCGGGCAGCAAGTCGGGGCTATCGATCCCGAGATCGCCGGTGTCGCCCGGGGAGGACCACCCCTCGTAGACGGCCTCCACAGCGTCGCCCTGCTCCAGTTGCGAGAGATCCGCGTGCTCCTGCGACGCGCGCGGCGTGCGATCGGGCTCGAGGATGCGGCCGTCTTTCTTGAGGATGCGCCGGCGGAGCGCGCGCATCGCGGCGCGCCCCCAGATCGCGGGGGCCGCGGCCTGGGCGTTCTCTTCGACGTCGGTCGTACCGCTCACCCGGCGCACGTCGAAGAGCAGCCAGTGCAAGAGGCCGTCGTTCGTGATCTCGTAGCGCTCGAGGTGGGCGAGGATCGCGGTCGCCGAGTTCGGCATCAAGGGCTGCGCGCGGTCCGTTGCGGCGAGGCGCTCCGCCGTCGCGTCGAGATCGCCCGTCGGGTCTTCGCCCCCCGCGTGCAGGAGCGGCGCGATCGAGCCCGGCGCGTCCCGCGCCGTGGCGGCGAGCTGCATCAGGCGCGCTCGGGTGTCGGATGCCGGGAGCAGCCACGGCGCAAAGAGAGTCGACGGAGGCCCCAGGTCGTCGTGAGGGTGGAGCGTCAAGAGGGCGAACCCGGTCATCGTTCGCTCGGCCGGAGACATCGCGGCGAAGGCCCGGTTGGCGACGGCGAGGTCGGTGGCCCCGTCGCGGAGCTCGAGCGCCAGGTATCGCGCGGGAGCTCCGAGCAAGGTGCGCAGCCGCGAGAGCTCCCGCCACTCTCCCGCGCGGTCTCCCGTGTTGCGGAGGGCGTCGAGGCAATCGAGTGTGTCCTTCGACGAGGCTCGCCCCGGGTCGCAGGCCGTCGCGACGCGGTCGGTGCCGACCTCCGGGGAGGCGGCTTCGAGGGCATCGGCGAAGAGCGCCGTACCGGCCAGCGGCGCCTTCGCTCTATCGAGCGCGGCATGGGCGCGATCGAAGAGGTGGTCGTCGCCGCTCGTGATCGCCTCGAAGGCGTCGAGCAGCGGCGACGCGACCCCGGCGCCTGCGGCGGCCTTGGCCCGGACGGTGTCGAGATCGCGAAGCGCCTCGATGCCCGCCTCTTCGCGGCCTCGTCGGGCGCCTGCGAGCACGGCGTGCGCGATGGTCGCTTCCCAGCTGGCCGGCCACATGTCGAGGACGCGCTCGTACGCGCTTCGCCCTCGCTCTGCGCGCGTCGCAGGCGAGAGGTCGAGGGCCGTCTCCACTGCGCGTCCGTAGACGAGCGCCACGTCGGGACGGGAGTCGGCACGATCGGCGATTCCCCAGAGCATGCGCTCGGCTTCGCGGGGGCTGCCCGAGGCGATCGCCGCGGCGGCGGTGAGCAAGGTCTGGTCGGCGCGGGTCGCCGCGTCGGCCGCCCCGGCCACGTCGGCCGCGCCGCGGGTTCGCGCGACCTCGGGTGCGAGCGTCGCCGTGGATCGAGCCGTTGGAGCCGGTCCCACGCCCGGCGCATGGGACCGGAGCGGCGCCCCGTCTTCGCCGAAGGCGTCGAGCTCGACGGCGTCGTCTTCCTTCGCGGTGCCGACGCGGGCGACCAGCCGGAGCGGCCCCTCGGTCGCCGAGACCTGCACGAAGCGCGCGGCCTCACCGTCGCCGAGCTCGAACGGACGGCGCGCGACGACGAGGCCTCCGGCGCGCAGCACCGCCGCTCCGTGGGCGCGCAAGACGAGCCCCACCGTCTGTGAGCGGGGGACGTCGACGTCGACGATCACGTCACGAACGCCGGGCCGCCAGCTCTCTTGCGAGAGACCCACGGCGCACCCTTGGGCCTTCGCCAGCAGGGGATGCGCCTCGACGCGAAAAGGCCCGGCGACGGGAATGGCCGCCGGGATGGGCGCGTCCGGTCGATCGAGAGCGTCGGGCTCGTCGACCCCCGTCACCGCCGCCCACGTGACCGGCCCGAGGACGAGCGCTTCGCGCACGCAGCCGCTGGCCGCGCGCTGCTTCTCGGCTTCGGCCGCGTCGCCGCGTCGCTCGGCGAGGCGCGCGAGCCCGCGCGCGAGCAGGCCCCGCGCGAAC
>CALFNG010000527.1 GCA_937902985.1 uncultured Myxococcales bacterium | reverse complement strand
GAGATTGTTAGTTGCGCGGGCAGGATTTGAACCTACGACCTTCGGGTTATGAGCCCGACGAGCTACCAGGCTGCTCCACCGCGCGGGACGTTATTAAGCGAACCGACGCAGTCCCGCAAGCGCCTTGTGCCGCAAACGTGCCGAAACATTCGCGGGCAACGGATCGCGGCGCACCTCGCGTCCCGAACGACCTCCGAACCCTCTGACGCCGAACGCTCTGCCCGCCCGCGCCCGCCCCGTCCCGAAGCCGCCTCAGCCTGGCCAGGGTCCCACGCCGCCGCTGCCCTGCGAACGGTCATGGATCATGTCGACCGCGTACCGCGCCGAGTCCCGCAGCTCTTCATCCACAGCGGACTGAGGCGCGGGCAGGCCGGGCTTGAGCAGGAGATCGAGCTTCAGCACGGTCCACTGCGCGTCGAGTGCGTGCATCGTCCACACGACGTCGAAGTCTTGAACGTTGCCCTTCCCCGGAAGCATCCGACCCTCGACGACCTCGAGGCCGGGGGACATGCTCTTCGCGGGCGCGAAGCGCGTGACGTCCCAGAGCAGGACCATATCGTTCATCACCGCGATCTGGATGTACACGTCGGCCGAGCCGTCGGGCACGTGGCCGACCACGCGCGACGACTTGAACTTGCTAGGCAAGATGTCCTTGTAGTGCGCGTAGTCCATGACGCGCTGGCGCACGCCGGCGAGCGGCGCGTGGATGAGCGTCTCGGCGTGCCCGTAGCGATCGGCGTGACCAGGCGGCGTCCAGTTCCACTTGAGCGAGTGGCCCGCCGCGGCAATCCGCGAGGCCTCGGGATCGACGGTCGTGGCCGTGCCCGTTCCCGAGGCTTCGATCGTCTCCCCGGTGCCCGCTCGGGCCACGGGGGGAACGACGCTCAGCCCCAGGACCGTCCCCAAAGCAAAGACCCAGCGCACGCGGCTATCCCACGTCATCGCGGACAGCGTAGCACCACTTTTACAACCGGCTTTCGGCCGGCCTATCACTGGCGGAAGCGGCCCCGGCCTTCGATCGTCCACCAGTCGCGGTAGCGCTGTTGGGCACGATCCCGGTCGCGAGGAGGCAAATCGCCCGCGTACCCGAAGTACTCCTTCGTGAGCGCTCGCAGCTCTTCTCCGGCCCCTCGCCGGATCTCCGTGACGCCGTGCGTGAGCGCGTCGATGAGCCACTCGATGCGGTGCTTGCTCGCGTTGTGCTCCCACCAGCGCAGCCAGAGGCGCGCGTCGGTGTCGAGGTCTTGCCGGGTGACCTGCATGAGCGCGTCGTGGGCGGCTGCGACGACGCGGTCGTCGTCGTCGCCCAGCGCCTGAATTAGCTCGGGTACGAACGACGCTTCGCGAAGCTTGGCAATCACCGCCATGGCCGCGACGCGATCGTCGGGGTCGCTCGCGTGGGCCAGCCCCACGAGCGCGTCGCGCACGGGCGCAGGCGCGCCGCGGGCGATCGCCACGAGCGCGTGCGCGGCCGAGACGGCGGTGCTCGCGTCGGCGTCGCGCAGGCGGGGCAAGAGTCTCGGAATGGCTTCGACGTACGGGAGCTCGCACAGGAGATGGGTGGCCCACCCGCGAACCTCGGCGTCGTTCGAGCCGAGCCGCTCGAGCACGAACGGCAGCGCGACGCGACGCTCGCGCGCGACGAGCTTGAGGATCGGGCCGCACTCGCTCGCCTTCGGAGGGCTCGGTGCCGTCGCGATGCGAGCGCGCGAAAACGCGATGGGCCCGGGGAAGCGTGACATGAGTGCGCGCATGGCGCGCGCGCCCTGGCGGAGGAGCTCGCCCTCGGCGAACTCGTCGACTTCGCCCGCGGCGAGGCGATCCACCATCGCTACGAGCTCGAGATCGAGGTCGTCGACTATCACCGAGGGCAACTCGATCGACGCCGTGACCGGCGCGGGCGGCTTGTGAGCGGGGACCTCGATCGCCGCCGACGCCGGCAGCTCGGTCGAGGGCGGCGACGTGCCGGCCCACCCGAGTTCTTCTAACAGCGTCGCGTCGCCGGGGTCATCGCCCTTCTCGATCGCGACGACTTCGAGCTCCGGCGATGCGGACGACGACGGGCTGTTCGCGGCGCGAGGGGGCGCGCTCCTGTCGGCAGGGGGTTTGCTGTTGCTCGCAGGCCGCCCGCTGACCACGGCGCGAGGACTCAACGACTCGCCGCGGGGCGCGCGCACCGGCAAGGGCGGCGGATTCGGCAGGGAGCGGGGCGGCGTCGTGTCGATGGTCCTGTGCGCGACACCCGGGGTCTCCGGCTCTTCGCGCGGGATCGGCGGACCGGTGATCTTGCGAACGGCGGCCACGTTGGCAGCGGGCGGCGGAAGCCCCGTGCCCATCGTCGGCGCCGTTGAGCGCTTCGTAAGCTTGGAAATGAACGGAGCCGCCGGCGGCGCGGATGGCGGCGGGGGCGTGCGCGGAGCGACGCGCGTCGGCGCCGCGCTCGAGCGTGGCTTGGCCGGGACCATCGATCCAGTCACTCGGCTCGAGGGGCTGCCGCTCTCGGCCGCTCCGGCCATGAAGCCGCTCAGCTTTCTCCGGACGATGATGCGCTCGAACGCCTTGCCGACGACGCCGGAAAACGCAACCACCTGCTTCATGCTCGTGCGCTCGATGCCGACCTCGCCGCAGTCGCCGATGAGAATGGCCACCGCGCGGGTGCGAACGACGAGCGGCACGATCGCCACTTCGGACTCGCGACGGCGGCTGAGGTCTCCGAGGAGAACGGCGTCGAGACCGTCGGCCGCGGGCTTCGCGACGATGGGCAGGCGCTGCTCGCGCGCCGTCGACATCATGCTCGGCATGTCGAGCGGGACGCCGATCCCGAGCACCTTCTCGCGGGTCGCGCCCGAGCCGAACGCGTCGCGACCCTCGGCGATGTCTCCATGCACGAGGAAGAGCGCCGAGTAGTCGAAGAACTGCTGCGAGAAATCGAAGAACAGATCGAGCAGCGCGTCGCGGTCTTCGGCCTCTTCCGCTTCGTGGTGGGCCACGTCGACCGTGATCGGGCCGCGCCGGCGCCGCCCGGCTCGAGGCGGCGGCAACGACTCTCTCTGCAAGAGCGTGCGCCCCTCGGGCGGCGCAGGGGCGGGGGCAGGCGCGGGCGATGGCGCGGGCGATGGCGATGCCACAGGCGCAGGCGAGGCCACAGGCGAGGCTGCGGCCTCGGGCGCACGCACGGGAATGACGTGGGGCGCGGGCCTCGCTACCGCCGGCACCTCGGGCGCCATCGGACCCCGGACCGCGGGAAAGCCGGTTGACGTCGTTCGATGGATCGCGGCCTGGGGCGCGATCCGCCCGGCGACCGCGGGGCTCGCGGACGGCGGTACGGAGAGCGCGGGCGGCGAGCTCGGCGGTCGGGGCGGCTCGGGGACTGCGGGGACAATCCCGAGGGGCGGCGGCGTGGACCCGAGTTCGGCCAGGCCCCCGCTGAGGCGGGCGATGAGTCGAAGCATCCGCCGCTCGAGGGGCACGCCGTACGCGCGGGATACGGCCTCCAGCACGCGCACCGCCGGCGCCGCGCGCTGCTCGATCGCCATGCCGAGCGCAAAGCGCAGCTGCTCCTCGATGTCGCGCCCGAGGGGCTCGGCCACCGCAAGGACCAGCTTGCCGTCGCCCTGCACTTCGAGCGGCACGATCGTGCGCTCGATCGCGACTTCGCGCGGCACGAGGGCCTTTACCCGGTCGGACGCCTCGGGGAGGTGCCCCGACGGAGCCGGCACGAGGCGCATCGACTCGGCGAGGAGCCCGACGAGAATGCCCTCGTCGACCTGGGCCACTTCGAGGAGGTTCGTGACCAGATCGCCGCCATAGATAACCTGGCGAGCGAGGGCCTCCTCGACCTGCCGCATGGTCGCGATCTCACGCTGGACGATGAGTGAGCTCAGGGACATGGGCTCGCGCGAGTGAACTTTGCCAGAGTAACGCGGACCGGGGGCGCGCTCCAAGGGGCTCCAAGCCGCAATCCCTCAGAATTACCCGCTCGCGCGCATTAACTCGAATAACCCGCATAACTCGCCACCAACGCCTCGACGAGCCCTGGCACCGTGTACTCGCCGGCCGTCACGTCGACCCGGAGGCCCCGTGCGGCCGCCGTGGCGGTGGTGATCGGGCCGATGCTGGCGACGCGGACGCGACCGAGGAGCTCGCTCGCCCGCGCGCCGAGCAAGTCACAGAGGTTCTCGACCGTGCTGCTCGACGTGAAGGTCACGGCGTTGAGGCGGCCTCCCTCGAGCTCGCGCAGCAAGTCTTCGACAGCCGGCGGAGAGGGCGGACGGGTCTCGTACGCGGCGACGACATCGACCTCGCACCCCGCTTCGCGCAGGGCGTCGGGCAACACGTCGCGCGCCTTGGCGGCCCGGGCGATGAGCACGCGGGGCGCGCTTTGGCCTTCGGACCGGATCGCCGAGAGCATCGCCTCGGCCAGGAGCTCGCCGCGGAACTCGGTCGCCACGACATCGGGCCGGAGGCCTCGCCGCTCGAGGGCGCGCGCGGTGGCCGGGCCAATCGCGCCGATTCGCGCGGGACCAAAAGCGCGCGCGTCGCCCCCGGCCGCGGCGAGCGCTTCCCAGGTGTGCTCGACGCCGTTCGCGCTCGTGAAGGCGACCCACCGGTACGCGCCCGCGCGGAGGGCGTCGAGTGCGCGAGCGAGCGGGGCCGCATCGCTCGGCGGATGGAGCTCGATCGTGGGCACGACGACCGGCTCGGCCCCGCAGTCGCGGAGCAGCGCCGCCGTTCCGCCGGCTTGTTCCTTGGCGCGGGTGACCAGGATGCGCTTACCGAAGAGAGGGCGGCGCTCGGCCCAACGGAGGGCGTCGTTGGGGGCACCAAACGCCACGATCACATCGGCGCCCTCGAGGTCGAACTCGGCCGCGAGCGCCGCCGGCGCGACGACGACCCGCTGCAGCGGCGACCCGGCGTGAAGGACCAGCGTGACGATCGCGTCCGACGCTTCGCGGGCCAGGGCCGCGGGCAGCTCGGCCGCCGGAACGCGAACCGCCCGCCCGAGCGCCCCGGCGAAGGCCGCAGCGGCGCTCCCGGCCCCGACTCCCGGCACGACTTCGATCGCCACGCCCGCGGTCGCGACGGCGATCGCGCGCGCCACGATCGCCGGGGACTCGAGGGGATCGCCGGCCACCATGCGCACGACGCGCTGGCCGGCGCGCGCGAGCTCGACCAGGGTCGCCGCGGGCACGTCGTCTTCGAAGATCCGGTCGGCCGCGGCGATCCGCTGCGAAGCGCGCTCCGTGCGCAGGGCGGGATCGCCGGGCCCGATGCCGACGAAGGCGACGACGCCGCTCCGCGCGCTCACTGGGCCGGGGCGCACGTCGAGACGCCGGCCCCCACGATCTTGTCGGTGCGCTGGGCGACGACGACGACCGAACCGTCGTTCGGATCGAAGCGCGACACGATCGTTCCGCTGCCCGGCGCGGTGAACGTATAGAACTGGCCTCCCCAGAACGCGAAGGCCCAGGCCGTGCCCTGCGGCTTGCCGAACAGCACCGACTGGTTGGTCACCTGCCCGGTGGTCTTGTCGATCTGGCCGATTGCCGAGTCGGTGCAGGTCGTGTTGGGGTCCATGTTGTCGCAGGGGTTTGCTCCCCTTGTGGAATAGAAGGCGAAGAGATCGCCGGCGCCGGTGCCGGTAAGCTCGGCGCTGTCGATGGGGGGATTGAGGGCGCCGACGACGCGCAGCCCGAACGTCGTCGTGTTGACGGTGGCGATGCTTGGGTTGTCACCGCCGCTCGCGACGAAGAGGGTCTCGCCGGTGGCCTGCGTGTCGCGCGAGAAGCCCATGCCGAACGTGTCGGCGAACCCGCGCTGGCCCGAGACGAAGGCGGTGCTCCGGCACGACGCGGTCGCGGTGCTCACGCGGAAAAGCTCGCCGTCGTTGTAGAGCACGTATGCGACGCCACTTCGATCGACGGCCATCGAGAACGGCGTGAACGGAGGGCCGGAGCTATTGGGCTTGACCGAACAACTCAGCTGGCCAATGGCTTTGAACTCGCCGGTCGGCGGGTAAAAGCTCATGAGCTCGAACTCTTCGGTCACGACGTAGACGAACGTGGCGCCCGCATCGGGGCAGTTGTTGAACGCGTCGCCCGGAGCGGTCACGTCGAGCGGGGGGAGCGCGTCGCGAATCGGCGGCGGCTCGATGGATCGGTCGTCGATCGTTCCGGAATCGAGGTGTCCGACCATGGAGCCGGAGTCGTCATCCCCCACTGGACCGGGGCCGCCACTCCCCTTGTCGTCGCCCGGGACCAAAAGCCCCGTTCGACTCCCGCAGGCTACGACGACAGCCGAAAAAACCACGCAAGGCAAGGCGTAAGGCCAGAGGGGCATGGGATTCACCACGATGGCAAGAGCGCGCGCGCTCGACAAGTCGCGCATTCTGCCCCCTACGCATGGCCGTGCTATCTCCACTTCGTCACGATGTCGTTCCCCATCGTCCGTCCTCGGCGGCTCCGCGCCACCCCCGGCCTCCGCGCGCTGGTCCGCGAGACCTCGCTCTCGCCGCGCGATTTCATCTGGCCGCTCTTCTTCCACGCGGGCCTCGACGCCCCCGCCCCGATCCGCACGATGCCGGGCGTTTTTCAGCTCCCGGTCAAAGACGCGGCACGCATCGCGAAAGAGGCCACGCGTCGCGGGCTGGGCGCGGTCATCCTCTTCGGCTTGCCGAAGACGAAAGACGCCCGCGGCTCGAGCGGCCTCGACCCCGACGGACCGGTCCCGCGGGCGGTCGCCGAGATGAAGAGCGCGGCCCCGGGGCTCGTCGTCATGACCGACGTGTGCGTCGATGAGTACACCGACCACGGTCATTGCGGCATCTTGAAGACGCGCCGCGACGGCGAGGTCGAAGTCGACAACGACGCCACCGTCGAAGTGCTGGCCACAATGGCCCTCGTGCACGCGCGCGCCGGGGCCGACGTGGTCGCCCCGAGCGACATGATGGACGGGCGCGTGGCGCGGATCCGGCGCGCCCTCGACGAGAACGCGTTCGAGGCGACGAGCCTCCTCAGTTATGCGGTGAAGTACGCGAGCGCGTTTTACGGTCCGTTTCGCGAGGCCGCCGACTGCGCGCCGAAGTTCGGCGACCGCGCGGGCTATCAGATGGACCCCGCCAACGCGCGCGAGGCCCTTCGCGAGGCCCGCCTCGACGAGAACGAGGGGGCCGACATGCTGATGGTGAAGCCGGCGCTTTCCTATCTCGATGTGATCCGGGCGGTACGCGAAGAGACGACGTTACCTCTCTTTGCCTACAACGTGTCCGGTGAGTACGCGATGCTCAAGGCCGCCGCCGCGGCGGGAATGATCGACTACCCCCGGGCGATGATGGAAGTCTTGACGTCGATTCGCCGCGCAGGCGCCGACGCGATTCTCACGTATCACGCAGTCGAAGCCGCCGAACTCCTCGGCGGCTGATCGTTACTTCGTGCCGCCCGGCGGCGTCAGCGCGGATGGCGGCGTGAACGTCGCCTCTTCCCGGAAGCAGCCGGGCGCGCAAGCGTGGTACGCGTGGTCGCACCCGTCGCACGAGCCGCCCTTGCAGGTCGACCGGCACGTGGTCCACCGCTGCGCGCACGCGTCGGCGCAGTCGGCGCCCGGCGCGCGCGCGCTGACGGTCACCACGCTCCCCGCCACGTGGCTCTCGCTGACGTTCGGGGGCGGCGCGAACGCACTGGTCGGCACCGGGGCGGCCGACATGCGCTTGGTCGTCGTCGACGGAACGTCTTCGCTCGGGAGCGTCGGGTCGAGCGAGAGCTGGCTGTAACGCGTGCCGCCGTACTCGACCCGATCGCGAGACTGGCCGTAGGTGTAACCGTGCAGCCAGTCGCGCCAGCACTCCTTCTTGGCGTCGGCCGACGCGCCGCTCTCGTCGAGCGCGTAGCAGTGCTCGAAGTGAACGTCGCACTCGTAAACGGCCTGGTAGCTCGGCCCGCACGCGGAGCAAACGCCAGCGATGACGCCCGCTCCTAGCAGGCCGACACCACCCACCATCACGGAACGAAGCGAACTCACAGCCCCTTGATTGTCCTACGGTCCCCATCGATTCGCAAGCCCGTCTGGACGGAGCGCGGCCTTGTCACTACATCGAACGCCATGTTCACCGGCCTCGTCGCCGTCACCGGAACGGTCGCTGCCGTGCGGGCCAAGCGCGACGAGGGCCCCGGAGCCAGCCTGACCGGCGCGCGTATGGCGCTTCGCGCACACTTCGAAGACGGCCCGCTCGTTCTCGGAGAGTCGATCGCCGTCAACGGCGCTTGCCTTTCGGTCGACTCCATCACGGGCGACGGCTTCGAGATCGACGCCACCTCCGAGACGCTCACGCGAACGACCCTGGGCAGCCTCGAAGCGGGAAGCCGCGTTCATCTCGAGCGCGCTCTTCGAGCCGCCGACCGGCTCGGGGGTCACCTGATGACCGGCCACGTCGACGGCGTGGGCTCCCTGGTCGACCGGCGCGATGCGGGCGACGCGGTGTGGATGGCCTTTCGCGTCCCCGCGGACCTCTCGAGGTTCATCGCCGAGAAGGGCTCCATCGCGGTCGACGGCGTGAGCCTGACGGTCAACGCCGCCCGCGCCGACGTCTTCGAGGTCACGCTGATTCCCCACACGATCGGCAAGACCACGCTCGGCTCGCTGGTGCCGGGCGGCCGCGTCAACCTGGAGGTCGACCTCATCGCGCGCTACGTTGCACGCTTGCTGTCGACTCGAGAATAGGCCCCTCCGTGCGCACGATCGATCCGAAACTCACCGAACGCATCGCCGGCGCCATCGCCGACGTCCGGGCCGGCAAGATGATCATCCTCGTAGACGACGAGGATCGCGAGAACGAAGGCGACCTCACGATGGCCGCTCAGTTCGTGACGCCCGAGGCGATCAACTTCATGGCCACACACGGCCGCGGGCTCATCTGCGTGACGCTGAACGAGGAGCAGGTCGATCGCATCAAGCTGCCGATGATGCAGCCTCCCGGCCGGAGCGGTCCCTCGCTCGGCACGGCGTTCACGGTCAGCATCGAGGCCCGCCGGGGCGTGACCACGGGCATCAGCGCCGCGGATCGCGCGCATACGATCCGCGTCGCCGCCAGCCCCGAAGCGCGCGCCGAAGACCTCGTCACCCCCGGCCACGTGTTCCCGCTCCGCGCGCGCAGGGGCGGCGTCCTCGTTCGCACCGGGCAGACCGAGGGCTCCGTCGATCTGGCGCGCCTCGCCGACCTGACCCCCGCGGGCGTCATCTGCGAGATCATGAACGAAGACGGCTCGATGGCCCGGATGCCTGACCTCGAGCAGTTCGCGCAAAAGCACGGCCTTCGCATCTTGACGATCGAAGACCTGATCCAGTACCGGCTCTTCACCGAGCGGCTGATGCGCCGGACGTCGGAGTCGGTGATGACGCTCGACCAGACGGGCACCGAGTGGGGCGCCATGGTCTACGAGACCACCATCGACGACCGGCAGTTCGTCGCGCTCGTCAAGGGGTCACTCAAGGGCGGTCCGCCGCCGCTGTGTCGCGTGCACACGGGGTCGATCGTGGCCGACCTCTTCGCCGCCACGCCGCGCGACGGCGGGCGTCACCTTCGCGAGGCCATCGCGCAGATCGAGGCCGCGGGGAACGGCGCCCTCGTCTACATCGCGCCGCGCGGCGACGTGCGGTCCGAGCTCGCCGCGTGGCGTGCGGCGAACGACGCGCCGCCGTCGCTCCCGTCGGCCGATCCGCCCCTTCGCGCGTTCGGGCTGGGCGCGCAGGTGCTGGTCGACCTCGGCCTCCATCAGATCCGGCTTTTGACGAACAACCCGCGTAAGCTGGCGGGCATCCACGGGTTCGGGCTCGACGTGGTCGAGCGGGTGCCGCTGCGCTCCCCGGAGTCGGCCGGGGCGACGGCCAGGGGAACCTGAAGCGGTGGCGCGAGCGTGGAACGAGCGAAACGTGACGAGCAGCCTGAGCAACGGCATGAGCGAGATGAGCGACCGATGACAACACACGTGATCGAAGGCAGCCTCGTGGTGCCCAAAGGGGCGAGGTTCGGGATCGTCGCGAGCCGCTTCAACCACTTCATCGTCGATCGCCTCGTCGAAGGCGCCCTCGACGCGCTCGCTCGGCACGGCGCGCAGAGCGACGGCGTGACGGTGGTCCGCGTCCCCGGCGCGTGGGAGCTGCCCTTCATCGCCCGCCGGCTCGCCGCGTCGAAGAAGGTCGACGCGGTCATCGCGCTGGGGGCCGTGATCCGCGGCGCGACCCCGCACTTCGACTACGTCGCCGGCGAAGCCGCCGGGGGCCTCTCGGCCGCTGCGCAATCGAGCGACGTGCCCGTCGTCTTCGGCGTCTTGACCACCGAGACCATCGAACAGGCGATCGAGCGGGCCGGCACGAAGGCCGGCAACAAGGGGTGGGACGCGGCCGTCACGGCGATCGAGATGGTCGGGCTCTCGCGCGCGCTCGCTGACGCTGGTTTCTGAGATGGGCGCGCGACACTCGGGCCGCGAGTCGGCGCTGCAGATGCTCTTCCAGATGGAGCTGTCGGGCTCGAGTCCGGGCGCGACCGTCGAGCTCTACTGGCGAAGCTTCGTGGCCGACGCCGATCCCGAGGGCCGTCCCTATGCAGACGACGTCGTGCAAGGGGTCGCCGCGACGCGCGACGAGCTCGACCGCCACATCGCGGCCGCCTCGGCGCACTGGCGTATCGAGCGCATGTCGCGCGTCGATCGCAACGTCTTGAGGCTCGGTACCTGGGAGCTCGCCCACCGGGCCGACGTCCCGCGCGCGGTCATCCTCGACGAGGCCGTCGAGCTGGCGAAGGCCTTCGGCACCGAAGAGTCGAGCGCGTTCGTCAACGGCGTGCTCAATCGGATCGCCGACACGCTCGGCCGGCAAGACGAGCGCCGAGCCTGAGGCGCCCGCCATGGATCTTCGCTTCCTAGAACCCGAGCTGCGCCGGCTCGACGGCGCGAACGTCGAGCTCTGCGCGTGCTCGATCTGGAGCGACGAGCGCCCGGTGCGCGGGTTCGCCGGCCTCCTCGACTGGCGGCTGGGCGGCCAGATCAGCGCGCTCCTCCGGTCCGGGTTCTTCCGCGGCGAGCTCGGCGACGCGCTCCTCGTGCCGGGCAAGCCGCACGTTCCGTTCGAGAAGGTGCTCGTCGTCGGGCTGGGCGAGCGCGCGGCCTTTGGTGAGGACAGGTTCCGGCAAGGGGTCCTCCACATCGCGTCGGCGCTCGAGCGGCTGCGCATTCGCCGGGCCGTCGTCGAGCTACCCGGGCGTGCGAGCGGCGCGATGGAACCGGAGCCCGCGATCACGCTGACGCTCGAGAGCGTGGGCGCCTCGCCCGAGCACGACACGTGGTGGATCGTCGAACCCGCGGCGGATCAGAAGCGCACCGAGCTCCGGGCGGCCGAGGAGCGACGGCGGGTGCGAACGGCGTAGTATTCGCGCCGCACATGCTCGATCTCGATCTGAACCGGCAGGGACCCACACCGCGCGACTCGGCCACGTTGATCGTCGCGCGTAACGCGCGCGCGATAGGCGGAGGGATCGAGATCTTCTGCGTCGAACGCCACAAGACGGGTTTCCTCGGCGGCGCGGTCGTCTTTCCCGGCGGAAAGCTCGACCCGAGCGACCTCGAGCCCGACTGGGAGACGTGCACGACGACGCCGATCGCGTCCGACACGACCGGCGAACGGGGGGCGCCGATCGCGGCGGATCCGGCGACGCTCCGAGGCCTCGCCATCGCGGCGTGCCGCGAGGCTCTCGAGGAGGCGGCTATCTTGCCGGTCGCGGGAGGCGCTCCGGCCCACGCCGAGCTCCTCGCCTGGCGCGCCGAGATGGCGCGAAGCCCCGGGGCGCTCCGGCCGATCCTGGCGGCGCGAGGGCTGAAGCTCGACCTCGCGTCGCTCCATCCCCTTTCCCGGTGGATCACGCCCGTCGCCGAATCGAGGCGCTTCGATACGCGATTCTTTCTCTTCGTGTCGACCGGCGACGTCACCGGCGCGCACGACGATCACGAGACCACCGCGAGCTTCTGGGCGTCGCCGGCCGACGTGCTCGCGCGGTACCAGGCGGGTGCGCTCCTCCTCGCTCCGCCGACTCACCGCACGTTGCTCGTGCTCTCGGCGGCGCGCAGCACGGCCGACGCCGTCGGCATCGCGTCGCGGTCGTGCCTCGACCCGATCTGCCCGCGGGCCGTCACGCAGCGCGACCCGGCGGGCGACACCGTCGCGATCGTCCTGCCCGGGGATCCCGAGCACGACGTCCGCGTCGCCCGCGTGGCGGGGCCCTCGCGCTACGTCCTGCGAAGTGGCCGCTTCTCGCCCGAAGACGCGCCGGGCTGAGGCCGTGCCCTCGCCTGCCTCTTTGCTCGTCGAAGCGTAACGTCCGGGGTATCGACCGGCCGCGCGCCTGGTGTACGCTGGCCGCGTGAGGCTCGCTCTGTCACACGGAGTCACGCTCTCCCGCTCCGGCGGTTGGCGTAGGGACGTCGAACAGCCCGCCTCACCCCATCTGTCGTACTAGACATCGAAAAGGAGAGGCGGCCCCGGGTCGCCCCTCTCCGAGCATCGTCGTCGAGCGGCCCATCGCGCCGCCGCACGATCATGAAGAATCGATACACTTTTGGCGACAACGACGCGGCCGCCGACCGCCTCGTGCTCCTGGCTCGCGCGTACGAGCCGAGCAGCGCAGCGTTCCTCGAGAGCGTGCGGCCCGCGCGTCCATCAAACGCGCGCGCGGTCGATCTCGGCTCGGGCCCCGGATACACGACCGCGCTGCTGCACGGCACCCTCGGAGCGCGCGAAACGTGGGGCCTCGACGCGTCCGAGAGGCTCGTCGCCGCGGCGCGAGCGGCGTTCGATGCGCCGCTGACGTTCACCGTCCACGATGTCACCGAGTCGCCGTACCCGGTGGCCGAGGTCGACGTCTTCTACGCGCGCTACCTCTTCACGCACCTCGCGTCTCCGGCCTCCGTGCTCGAAGCGGCGGCCGCCGCGGCCGCGCCCGGCGCCGTCTTCGTCATCGAAGACAACTGCGCGCTCGAATCGCCAGATCCGCTGTTCACCGACTACTACGCCCGCGTGCGTACCATGCACGCGCACTACGGCCAAAACATGTTCATCGGGGAGCGATTGCCGGAGCTCGCGGGCGAGACGTCGTGGACCCTCGAGCGCTTCGCCAGGACGCGCATCGAGCTCGATGCGCGCGTCATGGCGAGGCTCCACGCCATCAACGTGGGCACCTGGAGGCGCGACCCGTTCGCCGCCTCGGCCTTCGACGCCGCGGAGATCGACGCCATGGCCTCGGCGCTCGAGGCGGTCGCTGCCGGCGACCGGAGCGCTCCCCACGTGACCTGCGTCATGGGGCAGATGGTGCTCCGCCTCTAGCCTCCCGAGCCGCGGACGGCTTCGTCAGCGGCCCTCGCGGTAGGCCTTGGCGGCGTTCGCGATCGCGTCGGCCAGGAGCTGCCGGTACTCGTCGCTCCCCAGCCGTTGCTCTTCGAGCGAGCTCGAGATGTAGCTCGTCTCGAGGAGGACGCTCGGCATGTCGGCCCCGACGAGCACGTAAAAGCCGGCCGTGTGAACGCCGCCGTCGACCGCATCACCGTACCGCGCGCCGATGGCCGAGGTCGCGGTGCGCTCCACGAGCTGCGCGAAGCGCGTCGACCGCTGCGACTGGTCTGCGAGGCGCAGGTCGCCGAGGATCGACGCGAGCTCGGCGGTCGCGGCCTGGGTGGTCGCGTTCTCGCGCGCCGCGACCCGCGTCGCCAGCTCGTCGCGGCTCGTGTCGAGGACGTACGTCTCGACCCCCCGCCGCACGCCGCGCTCGCTGGCGTTGCAGTGAATCGACACGAACAGATCCGCCCCGAAGGCGTTCGCGCGAGCGGTGCGCTCTTCGAGCGAGACGAAGCGGTCGTCGTCGCGGGTCAAGACGACCTCGATGCCCATCGCGCTCAAGATAGGCGCGGCCCGGCGCGCGATGTCGAGGGTCACGTCCTTCTCGCGGAGGCCGCCCGAGCCGACCGCGCCCGTGTCCTTGCCGCCGTGTCCGGGATCGAGCACGAGACGCGTGACGGCCCGCGGGCTCCGGCCGGTGACTCCGGGCGGGTGGTGCGCCAGGTCGACGACGATCCGGTAGGGATCGCGCATGACGAACGCCCTGCGGAACGCGCGGCCGTCGAGGTCGACCGAGATCCGCGAGCCCGTGCTGGTCGGGTCGGCGCGAATGCGTGAGACGACGCCGCGGCCGGGCGTATCGCGCGGCGCGGCGCCCACGTCGACGCCGTCGAGGTCGAGGAACGTGCGGGCCGACGCGCTGCCGCCGAGAACTTCGTCGTCGATCCGGTACGTGGCCGGCCGATCGAGAACGACCACGATCCGCGCCGCGTCCCGACCCGGCCACGACTCGATGCGCACGATCTGGGGCGGTCTGTCGGGAACCTGCGTCGACGAGGCGGGAGAAGCTCCGCCAAGCGGGCGCATCCCCGCGCCTGCCAGCCCGGCCTCGATGGCGTCGAGGACGTGTTGAGGCGGGCGGAACGCGATGAGCTCGACGAGAGCGTCTTCGAGGTCGCCGCGGCAGGTGTGCCGCGGGTCGTCGAGCCAGGGAGCGGCATCGTTGGCAGGCGCGTCGTGGAGCGGCGCGAAGCGACGCTGTGCGCGGTAAAGCTCAGTGTAAGTGACGGCGGCGTCGTGCGCGGCATCGCCTGCGAGACGCGCGCCCGCCAGGGCAGCTTCGCAAGCTCCGGGCGCCTCCGGGTCGCGCGATGCGGCTCGATAGAGATCGAGGGCCTCGTTGGCGTCGCGGTCCCGGCCCTCGACGCGCCACACGCGTTCGACGAGCCGCGCCGCGGCGCCGTGGAGGGTCGCGGCCCGGGCCCCCGTCCCCTCGCGGAGGGCGTGCGCTTCGATCGACTCCGCCAGCGCCAGGGCCTCCGCTCTCGCTGGAAGCTCGCCTTTGCCCTCGCCGAGAGCCCTCGCCCTAGGAAGTTCGTCGGGCGTTCCCTCGCCGCCGCCACCGCCACCGCCGCCGCTGTCGACGTCGCCCGAGGCCCGTGGCCCGCAGCCTGTGACGGCCAGCAGCGACCCGATCACGAGCCCCGTCGGCCCCCCGGTCCACAACGCCAATGCAACCGGCGTCGCCAAAGCGAGAGCGCCTAGCAGCGGGGAGGCCGTTCGCGTAAACTCGTTCACGTGTCCGAGCCCCCGCTGACGATACAACCGATCTACGCCGATCGCGCCACCGCGCAGACGTTCGCCGATGCGCGCACGATGGTGAACGCGTACCTCGCGCGCTTTGGCGAGCGCGCCGGCGCCAGCCTCGAGGCCCTCGATGCGAGCGGTTACACGCTCGTCAAGAAGGGCTCGGCCACGGTCGGCATCAACGTCCTCGAAGATCACGGCGTCCTCCTCTTCGTCGCCCCGGTGATGCCTGTGCCGAAGCTCTCGCCCGTGGCGCTCGAAGCGCTGTACCGGCGGCTCCTCGAGCTCTCGTTCCTGACCACGTCCGACGCGGCCTTCGCCGTTGACGGCGATCACGACGAGGTCGTCGTGAGGGCGCTGCGCAGGCTCTCGGGGCTCGACTACGAAGAGTTCGAAGATCTCCTCGAGACCGTCGGCAAAGTGGCCGACGAGTGGGACGACGTGCTCCGCGCGGAGTTCGGGACCAAGTAAGGGCGTCGACGCCTCGAGCGCCTCGAGCTCGCAGCGACAAGGCGTAGAGGAAAAAAGTTACGAAAAAATCCGGGCACCGGGAGCGATTCGAGAACGACGCCCTCGGATGAGATGCCCATCGTCTGCGCATTTGTTCGTCCGGCACTCGGATGTTACGCTCGTCGTGTCATGGCTTATCCTGGGGATCCGTCGGGCCCGCCCTCGAAAGGTGGGGCCTCCCTCGTGGCCGGCAGGCTCGCTCCGGATGACTTCGAGCAGCTTGCGGCAGCGTTCCGTCCGTCGTGGGAGTTCGACGAGGCGCCATTCACCGGGCCGGGATCGATGTCGCCCTCCGAGCTGCAGCTCCTTCAGAGCGCCGGCGGCACGCACGCCGACGTTCGCGCGCCTGCACCGCCGACGAACGGCATCCATCGGCACGCCGTCCCCAAGCCGACCGCGATGACCGCGCCACCGGAAGATTCGGTCATCGTCGCGAGCGCTCTCACGGCAGCCGACGCTCCTCCGCCTGTATCTGCGCCGGCGCCGACGCCGTTCGGGCCGCCCGTTTCCGTTCTTGCTCCGGTTACGTCTTCCGTACCGGGTGCAGCGCTCGTGGTTCCGGCGCGCTCGGGCTCGCCCGACCGGCTGGCCCAGACGCGCATCGTCCAGCATTCGGCCCCCGCGACCTTCCCTCTTGCGCTTGCGAAAGAGAGCACGGGCTCGTTCGATGTGGGGCGCCGCTCCAGGCGACCTCTCTGGATCGCCCTCGGGGCCGGTGCCGTGGCGCTCGCCGCCGTCGGCATCTGGTCAGCGTCCGGCAGCTCCGACGCGCCCGCCCCGGTCGCGACGATTGCGACCACCGCGCCCACGCGGCCTCCGCCCGATATCCCGCCCCCCCCCGACACGACGCCGCCGCAGGCCGCGCAGCCACCACCCGCGCCTGCGCCAACGGTCAAGACCGTTCCCGTCTCGGCGCTGGCCCAGGTTCCGATGCCCGTGCAGACGAGTTCTCCCCCGCCGGCGCGACCGGCAGTCGCACCCTCACCGCCACCGGCCCCCGCGCCGCGACCCATTGCACCGGCGCCCCGGCCGGTCGCGCGACCGAAGACAGGCGGCGGCGGTACCATCGTTCACGACGTGCCGTTCTGAACGAGCTTTACAGCAGGCAGGCGGTGCGGCGAGGATCGGGCGCGCCGGCGCCGCCGCGCCAAGCAAACCCATGAGAACACGCCCCCTTGCCGTTGCTTTGCTTCTCGCCTTCGCTCCGATCGCGAGCGCGTCGCCGTCGTGGGCTCAGGCCGCCGCGGAAGACCCGACGACCGACATGGCCCGCGCGCGGTTCAAAGAAGGCGTCGGCTTCTACGACAAGGGGCAGTTCGAGCAAGCGCGCGCCGCGTTCCTTCAGGCGTACGCGCTGAAGAAACACCCCGCCGTGCTGCTGAACCTCGCATGGAGCAGCTTGAAGAGCGCGCATACCCTCGAGGCTCAGCGTTATTTCAAGCAGTTCTTGACCGAGGGCAAAGACATCACCGACAAGCAGCGCGCCGACGCAAACGATGGTTTGAATCAGGCGAACGCCAAGCTCGGTCGCATCGACGTCGTGGCGGCCGCGGGCACCGAGATCACGGTCGACGGCGACAAGGCGGGCACGGCGCCGCTGACCGACCCGATCATGGTCGAGCCGGGCGCGCACACCGTAAAATTCAAGGGAACCGACGGCACGACCGACACCGACAGCGTGACGGTCCTTGCCGGCGAGAAGGCTGTCGCTCGCTTCGCCAAGACGGCGTCGCCCGCTCCCGCCGCAGTTCCACCCGCGGCTTCCGCGACCCCCGACAGCACACCGCCGTCCGAGCCGGCCGCGCCTCCCGCAGAGACGCCGCCGAATCCCGAGACACCGAAGGAGCCGCCCTCGTCCTCGCACAAGGGCCTCTTGTCGCCGCCATCGAACGTCGCGCCGGTCGTGATTGGCGGAATCCTCGTCCTCGCCGGGGTGGGGGTCGCCATTGCGATGGGGGCGGCAAAGTCGTCCGCGCAGACGAAGGCCAACGACACGGCTAACCAGATCAAAGGCATCGGAGGCACGTCGTGCAATCCGCCGTCGCCCGCGAACCTCGTCTCGACGATCTCGGGCGCTTGCGATCGGTTCGTCAGCGACAACAACGACGTGAACACCGACGCGACCATTGGCAACATCGCTGTCGGCGTGGGCGTGGTTGCCGGGGCCGCGACCGTCGTTTACTGGCTCCTCGCGGACAAGGGCGAAGATGCGCCCTCAACGAGCGCCACCCTTCCGTCTCTCACCCCCATGATCGGTCCGTCGACTGGCGGCTTCTCGCTGTCGGGTCGGTTCTAGTCTTCAAGCACCGACCGACGGCGTTCGTGGAACGGTGCCGCGTGGCTCTCGGAGGCAGCGCGCTCGACCGATCGCCATTTCGAGTCGCGGCGCGGCCCGGTCACGTCCCCGCTACTGCGGGTAGCGGATGGCCAGGATCGGCTCGGGACTGCCGGCGTCGGCGTCCGTGCCGCGCAAGAGAGCCGCGGCGAAGCAGCCGGTGGCGTCGCAACCCGCGTCGACCAGCGCGTCGGCGTGGACGTCGACCGTAGCCATCGTGAGCGGCGTCGATCGATCCGGCGCGAGCACCCGATACACCAGGCCATCGATCGGAGCCGCGTTCGCTGGCCGCTTTGCCTTTCGATGCGCCCACGCGACCACCGAGGCTCCCGGCGTCGCGGCCATCGCGCCCGCCGCCATTGCGCCCGTACCTATCGCGCCGATCCAGAATGGCCCTGGAACGCTCGCACAGTCGGCCTGGGCCAACAAGACGGCGCTCTCCTCCCCCGTCTTTCGATCGACCCGGAGCGCTCGGATGCTCAGAGCCCCCGATTCGCCCCCCGCGCACGGGTCGCTCGTTTCGCCTCGTGTTCTCGCTCGTCGTCGTCGCCGAAGTCCTTGTCTCGAATCGCGACCAGCGGAGGCCCGCCCGGCGCGGCGGGCGCGAAGGCGGTGGCCGTGACGTCGTCATCCCCGTCACCGAGATCGCCACCAGACCCGTCGTTGAGGCCACTAGCGCCGCGTCCACCACGCCTGGACGCGCCGATTCCCGGCCACACCCGAGCGCCACGCACGAGACGGAGAAACTGCGAAGACACGAAGACCCGAAGGATTCGAGGAGCGTCACAAACGTGCACCGGGAACCCAGAGAGCGTCTCATACGACTCGGCGAGCTCCAACTACTCTACGCGGCGTCTCGGACGCCCGCGCCCCAGCGCGCGCCGACAGCCGAATTTCTTCGCGTCTTCGTGCCTCTGCGGTTTCTTTCCCCTTGGGCCGTCAGGCGCCGACGAGGAGCTTTCGGAATGAGGTGCGCGGAAGGCCAGCGGCGCGGGCAGCGGCGCTCAGATTGCCTTCGCTGTCGCGCAGGAGCTCACGGGCTCGCTGGGGCGTCATGCACTTGGCGAGCTCGTGGCGGTCGCGTCGGAGCGCGCGGTCGATGTCGTCCGCGTCGATACGGCTCCTCTCGCGGCAGGCGTCGGCTGCCCTGCACAGGACGTTTCGAAGCTCACGGACGTTGCCCGGCCAGTTGTGCGCAGCGAGACGAGCGAGCGCGCCGCCGGTGAGCGAGCGATCGCCCACGTCGGCCACGAGCTGGCGCAGAAGCACTCGCCCGATGACACCGATGTCACCGCGGCGCTCACGAAGCGGCGGGACGTGGATCACGAAGCACTCGAGACGATGATAGAGGTCACGCCGGAAGCCTCCGCTCGCGACGCGCTGATCGAGGCGCGCGTGCGTTGCGGCGACGACCCGCACGTTGGCGCGGCGGCCGCCGCCCGCGCCGCCGACCCGTCGGACCTCGTATCCATCGAGCGCTCGGAGAATCTTTGGCTGCGCCTCGAGCGGCAAGTCGCCGATCTCGTCGAGGAACAACGTACCGCCGTCGGCGTCGGCAAAGGCTCCCTCCCGGCGTACGTGAGCCCCCGTGAAGGCTCCGCGCTCGTGCCCGAAAAGCTCGCTCTCGACGAGCTCGCGAGGCACGGCCGTCACGTTGATAGCGACGAAGGGCCGCTCGCGCCGCGGCCCCTCGGCGTGCAGCGCGCGAGCGAGGAGCTCTTTCCCCGTGCCGCTCTCACCCGCGATGAGCACCGGCAGCCCGTGACGTGCGAGCCGGCGCACCTGGTCGGCGAGCCTTCGCATGGCGATCGAGGACCCCGCCATCCCGGAGAGGGGTTCCCCTGGTGGGCTCTGGGCGTCGGCCTCGTCGGCCGCGAAGACGACGAGGGTCGAGCGGCCGATGGTCACGACGGTGCCCGGTTGCCCGCGCGCCTCACGGACCCGGGCGCTGCCGACGTAGGTGCCATTCTTCGAGTCGAGGTCTTCGATGAAGACAGCTCCCTCCCGCACTGTCAGCGCGCAGTGACGGCCGCTCACGGTCGGATCGACGACGATGAGATCCGCCGACGGAGCCGTGCCGACGATCAGCTGTTCGGCTGACAGCGAGACCCGGCGGGCGACCGTCTCGTCCTGGAGCTCGACGACCCAGGAACCGCGGATCAAAGGCGGGGTGATGTCGAGCGTCGCTACGGGCTGCGCGTCGTCTTCGGCCGGCAAGGAAAGGACAGGCTCCACCCCCCAATGTCGGCCCGAGACCAAGAGATGTTGCTTACAAAACGACGGGCGACGCGCAGCCCCCAAGCAAAGCGTAGAGCGCTTTTCCTCTAAGTTGCGCGGGTCCGGTTCGGTGGTCGCCGCGCGGAGGCGTACTCGGTCACGTTCGCGTACGCCGAGCACGGCGAGCGCCGAGACCGGCCCGCGCAACGACGAGGAAAAGTGCTCTACCCGACGGCGATGCCAAGCATCTTGCGCAAGACGAAGTACTGCTCGCTCACCGAGAACATGAGGAGCTCCTTCATCTTTTCCGCCGGAGCCAGGTCTCCCGGCAGCTGAGGCTCCGCGCCGATGATCTTCTTGGCGATCTCGAGGTCGGCGCACAGCAAGAGGCCCGCGCGGCTCGCAGTGATCTCGGTGGCCTGCATCCAGCGCTTCAAGTCGGCCTTGGCGCCGTCTTCGATCCACTTCTGCACGACGAGCTTCAGCGACTCGCGGTGCACCGGCTGCATGTGCTTCGCGAGCTCCATCGCGGTGGCGTTGACGGCCTGCGCCATCTCGCCCGGAACCGAGAAGTCGTTCATCACGATCTTCACGCCCGCGAAGAGGATCACCTTGAGCTCGTTGAGCGTCGGGAAGAGGTTCTTGATGTAGTGCTCGCCGCGGTAGCCCGACAGGTGCTTGCCCACGATGAACGTGAGCTCCTGCGGCGTGAACCCGGTGAGCACGGTCTGACCGGCGATGCTCGCCGGCGGCGTCGCGGTCACCGCGGTCAGCGCGCCTTGCACGTCGTTTCGGACGTAGAGCTCGGGCGTCGGGACGCCGAGCACCTGCGCCGCCCAGCCGAACGTCTTGGCGAACGTCACAGTGCTCGTCGCCGGGTCTTGCTTGAAGCGGCGATCGAGCGTCGGAAGCTGCTTCTGCGCGCGGAGCTGGTTGGTCTTTGCGACAATGGCGGCGGGCGTCAGCATCTCGAAGATCTTGCCGATGAAGAGGTTCTCGTCCTTGTGGAAGAGGCTCTTCACCCACCCCTCGTTGTCGAGGCGGCTCTTGACCTGGATCATCCCCTTGGGGCGGTAGTCTTCGAAGAGGCGCTGCTCTTCGTCGTCGGCCTTCCGGAGGAACGAGAGCGCCGCGCACATGCACCAAGCCCGGTCGTACTCCTTGCCTCGCAGATAGAGCTTGTAGAGGCTCCGGTACGGGTCGACCCGCAGCGGGTCCTTCTGGAGAACGAGCGCGTGCTCGCTTACGGCGGCCTCGATCTGATCGGTCGCCTCGTAGAGCTCCGCGAGGATCTGCCGCTCGACGACCTCGTCGCCTTTGAAGCGCGTCGCCATCTTGAAGGCCTCGATGGCGCTGTTCGTGTCCTTCAAGCGGTCGCGGTAGATGAGACCCAGGTTGTGCCAGAGGTTGAACTCGAGATCCGGGTTCGACACGTTCGCGGTCGACATCCGGCGGAGCATCTTGCGGAACGCGCGCTCGAGGGCCTTGAAGTCCTTCTTCGAGGTGAGGATCTTGTTGATGCGCTCGAAGGCCTCGAGATACTGCGGGTTGAGGTCGAGCGCCTCGCCGAAGAGCTCCACGGCGCGATCCTGGTCGCTCTCCTTGTCGCGATAAAGCTGGGCCATCGCATAGAGGAATTTCGACTTGCGGACGGGATCCTTCTCGCTGTCGGCGATAGCCTGCAGCGTGTCGATCATCTTCGCCCAGTTCTCGGTCGCCTGGTAGAGCGCGATGAGCTTGTGGAGCAGCCCCGGGTTCTGGGGCTGCAGCTCGCGCGCCTCTTCGAGCGCTTCGATCGCCCTCAGCGGGCTCTTGTCTTGATCGCTCCAGACGTCGGCGATCTCGTTCAACATCCGGAAGCGGTCTTCGCCGTCGAAGACGTTGTCGAGGATCTGTCGTTTGTACGCGACGACCTGCTTCCAGTCCTTGAGCTCGTTGTAGAGCGAGACGAGCGCCTCGAGCGTCGGCGCGTACGCCGGATCGACCGAGAGCGACTTCTCGAAGTTGTTGATCGCCTGCTTGGCCTGGCCCTGCTCGCGCTTGATGCAGCCGAGCTTGTGATAGACGTCGGCCCTGGCGGCCGCCTCGTCCTCCCCGAGCGCGGTGAGCACCTTCTGGTAGTTGGTGAGCGCCGCGCCCCAGTCCTTGAGCCGGAAGCACACCTCGCCGAGCCCGCGGATGGTCCGTTGATCGGTGAGATCGAGCTGGTGCGCCGCGGTGTACGCCTTGAGGGCCTTGTCGTCCTTGTTGAGCGCCGCGCAGACCTGCCCCAGCTTGCTCTGAAGGGCGTGCTGCTCGCTGCGTTCGCGCTTGCCGCTCTTTCGCACGAGTAGATCGAGCAGCGGTTCGGCCTTGGCCCAGTCTTGCTGCGCGATGTACTCGTCGACGAGCGGCATCGCCGCGTCTTCGTTCTCGCCGTCGGCCTCGTACGCCGCCTCCCACGCGAGCACCGCGCTCGGGTGATCGCCGAGCATCTGGTCGCGCAGCTTGCCGAGCTCCACCAGGAGCCGCGCGCGCTGGCGTGGAGACGTCGTATAGCTCTGCTCCTGATCGTAGTAGCGCGCGGCCTTGTCGTGATCGGACGCGTCGATGGCGATCTGGCGGAGCGCCGAGATCGTCGGGAGGTGCGAGGGGTCGAGGTCGAGCGCCATCTCGTAGCGCTCCTGCGCCGAGACGCGATCCCCGAGCTTCTCGTCGTGCGCCTTGCCGATGCGATAGAACGACTCGACGCGCTGCTTCGTGTCCTGCGTCAGCTCTGCGACGCGGGTCATGAACTCGATCGACTGCGCGCCGTCGCCGAGCTTGTCGTAGAGCTTGGCGAGCGACTCGAGCGCTGGAACGTTCTGGTCGTCGAGGTCGATGATGTTCTTGTAAGCGTCGATCGCGCGATCCGAGTCCTCGACCTCGTCGGCGTACACCTGCGCGATCGAGCCGTAGAGATCGACCTTGGTCTTGCGCTCGGAGGTCGCCGAGATGTGCCGATCGTAGGTGTTGACGAGATCGAGCCACTGCCGGAGCTTCCGGTAGCTGCGTTCGAGCTTGAAGTACGCCTCTTCGTTGTTCGGGTCGATCTCGAGGACTTGCTCGAGACGCTTGGCCGAGAGGTCGGCCTTGAGGAAGTGCTCCTCGTGCATCGTCGCGAGCTGCATCAAGACGTCGATCTTCTCGCGCTCGGTCGTGACGACGTCGAGCTGGCTATCGAGAACGGCGACGAGCTCGGCCCACTGCTCGAGGGTCTGGTAGACGCGGGTGAGCCCGCGGAGGGCCGGCAGGTTCGTGGCGTCGAGGTCGAGCACCTCGCGATACACCTGCGCCGCGCGGCCGGCGTCGCCGAGGCTCGTCTCGTAGAGCTGGGCGATGCGGAGCTTGGCGGCTTGCGTCTCGGCGGGTTCGTGGAGAGCGGGGACCTTTCGCTGGAGGACGTCGACCAGCTCCCGGTTCTGGTTCCGCGCGGCGTAGATGCGTTCGAGGTTGCCGAGCGCCGGCAGGAAGTACGGGTCGACCTCGAGCGCGCGCTGAAAGTGCGCGATTGCCTGGTCGGTCTGCTGCATCTGCCCGTCGAGGAGCTCGCCGAGATCGTTGAGCGTCTCCTTGCGATCGAGGTCGTTCGTCGCGACGTCGAGGGCGCGCGTGAGAGTCGCACCCATCTGTTGCCAATTCGCGGCCTTCTTGTAGAGGCTCGCGAGCTGGCGCATCGCGCCGACGTTCAGCGGATCGAGCTGGATGATCTGCGCGTAATACGGCTGCGCGTACTCGGGGTGACCGAGGTCGTCGCCGTACCACTTGGCCAGGTGCAGGCAGAGACGGATCTTCTCTTTGGGCTCCGTCTGCTGCTTCAGCCAGCCGTTGACCGTCTGGATCACTTCGGCCCAGCGGCCCGTCGCCTGCGCCATCCGCTCGAGGTACCGAGCGGTCTCGCGGTCGTGGAAGTCCATCGACAGCGCGTTGACGAGCGCGTCGAGTGCCTGGTTCTTGTCGTCGAGCTTCTCCTCGAAGACCCGCGCGATCTTCCGGAGGATCTCGGTCTGCTGGCCAACCTCTTCGCGCGTCTCGAGGCGCGCGAGATAGAGCTCGACGAGGGGCTCCCAGCGGGCCGCGGCCGTGTGGAGCTTCTCGAGCTCGATGAAGGCCTCGTCGTGGGCCGCGTCGATCTCGAGGATGCGCTCGTGTGCCGCGCGCGCGCCGTCCGGGTCGCCGACCTGCTCGCGCCAGAGAGCCGCCGCGCCGCGGAGCTCTTCGATCTGCTCCGACGCCTCGCCGAGCGCCTCGGCCCGGCGCATCTTCACGCCGATGACGTCGGTCCACTTCTCGTCGGTGCGGTAGATCGCCTCGAGCGCGTCCATGGCCTCGAAGTCGGGGCCCACGTCGAGGAGCTTCGTCCAGGCTTCGGCGGCGTCGAACGGCTGCTGCAGCTCGGTGCCGTAGGTCTTACCGAGCTCGCGGAAGATCTCCTTGAGCTCCTCGGGATCGAGGAACGACGCCGCTCGATCGACGAGCTGGTGAAGCGCCGCGACGAGCTCGTTGGGCTCGGCCTGGCGGCGGCGGATGCCGGCAATAGCCCGCAGCGCGCCCAGGTTCGCGTAGTCGATGTCGAGGACGCGGTTCCAGTCTTCGAGCGCCGCGTCGTCGCGACCGAGCTTCTCGCTCGTCGTTCGGGCGCGGCGCGTGAGGATGGTGACGCGGTCTTCGTCGCTGGACGCGATGTCGAACTCGCGCTCGAGGATGTCGACGAGACGCGACCACGCGGACGACGACTCGTAGAGATCGGCGAGCGCGTGGAGCGCCTCGGGATCTTCGCCGCGGAGGTCGAGCACGACCTTCCACGTCTCGATGGCCTTCTCCGGTTGCCCGAGCTTGTCGGCCGCGAGGTGCGCGATCTTCGCGCGGATCTCGGCCTCGGCCGAGTCGCCGGAGGCGGTCTCGAGCTCGCGCTGATACACGGCGTCGAGCTCGCGCCAGGCGCCCTGCTGCTCGTAGATGCGAGCGAGAGCGGCGATGGCGCCGTCGTGCGTCTTGTCGAGATCGTCGAAGATCCGTCGGTACGCGCGGATCGCGTTCCCGAGGTCGTTCAGGCGCGTATCGTAGAGCTCACCGAGGCGCGGGTAGAGATCGACGAGATCGAGCGTGTCGCTCGTGGCCTGCACCCGCATCTCGAGGATCTGCGCGAGGTCGGACCACGACTCGGTCGAGAGGTAGATTCGATCGAGGTTCGCGAGGGCCTCGGTGTCCGTCGCGTCGATACCGAGGACGTACTTGTACGTCTCTTCGGCCTTGGTCACGTCGCCCAGCTCGTCTTCGAACGTCCGCGCGAGGCGGCGCCCGACGGCCTTCTGTACCGCGGGATCGGTGTGGGCGCCGAGCACGTCGGCATACGCGTTCGCGAGCGTCTCCCAGCCGCCGTCGACGCTGGCCGCGAGGCGAGGCGCCTCTTCGTTCGTCTTCTCGTCGAGCGGGAACTCCCGGAGCGCGCGGATGTAGACCTCGAGCGTCTTCGCCGCGTCGAGGAGCTTCTCTTCGGAGAGCTCGGCGAGCCGGTAGTAAGCCGCGGGCCGCTCTTCTTCGCCCTTCGTGTGAGCGAGCTGCGCTTCGTAGACGAGCGAGATCTTCTCCCACTCGCCCATCGACCGGTAGAGGGGCTCGAGGATTTCGCCGACCTCGGCCTGCTTGATGCCCTCGGAGAAGAGCTGCTCGAGGGCCTCGAGCGTCGCCGCGTGCTCCGGGGCCGCGCCGATGACCTCGCGGTAGGCGCTGAGGGCGCCGTCGACGTCGCCGAGCTTGGTCTGGAGGACCTGCCCGAGACGGTGCTTCAACTCGAGCACTTCGTCGGGCGAGTCGGTTGCTTCGGCCTCGCGCGCGAGGACGTTCGCGAGCTCCGCCCAGCGGCCGGTCTGGCCGTAGAGTCGATCGAGCGCGCGGATCGCCGTGAGGTTGTCGGGGGCGGCCGCGAGGACCTTGCGGTAACGGGCGATCGCGCCGTCGACGTCTTCGAGCTGAACCTCGAAGACCTGCGCGTTACGGAGCCCGAGCTCGACGAGGCGGTCGTGCTCTTGACGCTGCGCGAGGTCGTCGACTTGCGCGTCGTAGAGCTGGGCCACGTTCGGCCAGCGGTTCACGACCATCGCGAGGCGCTCGAGGTTGCCGAGCGTCTGCTCGTTGCCGTCGTCCATCGGCAGGGCGCGGGCGTAGGTCTCGAACGCGGACGTGTGATCGCCGATCGCGTCTTCGTAGAGGCGTGCGATGCGGTGGAGGAGATCGACCTTCTGGAAGGGATCGGTCGCCCGCCGGACCTGCACTTCGTGCACGCGAATGAGCTTCAGCCAGTCGCTCGTCGCCTCGTAGACCGGCTCGAGCACCGCCGCGGCGCCGAGCGGATCACCATCGCCGTCCTTGAGGCCCTCGAGCGCCTTGAGGGTCGGCTCGTGGTCCATCTGGCGCTGCAGGATGTTGCTGTAGAGCTCGACCGCCCGGGGCACGTCTTCGAGGTGCTTCTCGTAGAGCTCGGCGATCCGATACTGGAAGCTGGTCGCTTCGTTCGGGTCACCCGTCATGTCGCTCTCGCGCGTCAGGACCGACATGAGCTCCGGCCAGTTCTGGGCGCGCTCGTAGAGCACGTCGAGGCGTGACAGGGCCTGGAGATCGTCGGGATCGATCTCGAGGATCCTCGTGTACGTGTCGATGGCGCGAGGCACGTCGCCGAGCTCGCGCTCGTAGACGGCGCCGACCTGGTAGTGAATTGCCTTCTTCTCGTCGACGTCGGCGACGAGGTCGGCCTTGCGCGCGTACACCGTGAGGAGATCTTGCCAGCGCGAGAGATCGAGGTACCGCTTGACCAGCGCGTCGATGGCGCGCAGCTCGTCGGAGTCGATCTCGAGCACCTTGCTGTAGACAGCGATCGCCTGCTCGGGGCGATTGAGCACGTCCTCTTCGATCGACGCGGCCTGGAAGAGCGCGTCCTTCTTCTCCCCCGGCCCTTCGAGGATCTCCGATTTTCGCTGCAGGATGATCGACAGCTCGGCGTACCGCTCGGAGGCGCGGAACAAGCGCTCGAGCGACTCGGCGGCCGCGAGGCTCAACGGATCGATCTCGAGCACCTTGCGGTAGAGCGCGATCGACGTGTCGAGGTTACCGAGGTCCGTCTCTTGGACCCGCGCGCTCATCATGTAGAGCGCGCTGGCCAGCGACGCATCTTCGATCTCGGCCGCCAGCTCTTCGAATACCGCGGCCAGGTCTTCGAAGCGGCCGGTCGCGCGGGCGACGCGATCGATCTGCTGCTGCGTAGCCTCGTTCGACGGGTCCTCCTTCAGGGCCCGGGCCAAGGTGGTGAAGGCCGGAGTGAGCTCGCCCGCCGCGTCTTCGTAGAGGGCGGCGATCTGGTGGAGGAGCTCCACGCGGCGCGTGACGTCGTCGCTGCGCCGGACCTGGACTTCGTGCGCGCCGACGAGCTTCTGCCAGTCGCCCACGTGCCGGTACAGCGGCTCGAGGAGATCGGCGATCGTGAGCTCGTACCGCCCGTCGTGGCCAAGGCGCTCGAGGGACGCGAGCGCCTGGGCGTTCGTCGGCGCGCGCTCCAGCACCTGGCGGTACCCTTCGATGGCGACGTCGACGAGACCCATCTCGCGCTCCTGGAGCGCCGAGAGGCGGAGCATCAGGGCGAGCTGCGCGTCGTCGTCCGCCGCGAGCGCGAGCTGCGCCTCGAGGTTCTCCGCGAGGTCGCTCCACATCTTCTGGCGCGTGAAGAGATCGTCGAGCGCCCGGAGCGCGCGATCGCTCCCGGGCTCGAGGTCGAGCACCTTCTTGTACGCCGCGACGGCGTCTTCGGGCCTCCCGAGCCGCTCGTCGTAAATCTGCGCGGTGGTCGCGTAGAGCGCCTCGCGGTCTCGCGCGTCGCCCGTCTGCTCGATACGACGCTCGACGACGCCGATGAGGTCTTCCCAGCGCTGCGTTCGGGTGAAGAGGTGGTCGAGCGCGGCGAGAGCCTCGGCGTCGGCCGGATCGAGCGCGAGAACCTTGTAGTAAGCCTGCGCCGCCCTGTCGACGTCGCCCAGGCGATCGTCGATGCCCGCAATCCGCATCCAGTAATCGCGCGCGAGCAGCGCGTCGGTGAGGCTCGCGGCGAGGTCGCCGTAGAGCGTCACGAGCTCTTCTTGTGCGCCGGAGCTCTCCGCGATGCGCTCGATCTCGTCGCGCGTCTCGGGGAGCGCCGGGTCGTCGCGCAGCGCCGACGCCAGGACCGCGAAGGCGTGCGCGGCGTCGTTGACGCGCTCGGCGCTGATGCGGGCGGCCTTGCGCTTCAGGGCGACGCGCTTCTCGAGGTCGCCCTCGGCGCCGCTCAGGATCTCGAGCGCGCGGATCAGGCGCGGCCAGTCGCCGCGCTCTTCGTAGATCGACTCGAGGATCGACGCGGCCTCGGACCGGAGATCGCCCTCGAGCATCGCCTCGAGCGCGCCGCGAGCGCCTTCGTGGGTCGGCTCGACGAACAGGATCTCGCGGTAGTTCTCGAGCGCGCCGGCCGGCTCACCGAGGTGGCGTTCGAGCGTCGACCCGAGGCGGAACTTGAGATCGACGAGCTCGACCTCGGTGACGTCGAGCTCGATGCGACGGCGCAGGACGTCGACGTACGGCTCCCAGCGACCGAGACGGCCGTAGAGGACGTCGAGCGCGGCGAGCGCGGTCGCGTCGGTCGGCTCGTCTTCGAGGACCTGCACGTACGTGTCGATCGCGCGATCGACGTCCTTGATCTCGTTCTCGTAGAGGCGGGCGATCTCGGCGTTGATGGCCTTCTTCTCTTCCGGCGTGGTCGAGAGTTCGCGCTTCTTCTCGTAGATGCCGAGGAGCTCGCCGAAGCGTGACGTCTGCCGATAGAGCCGCTCGAGGGCTGCGATCGACTCGACGTTTTCGCCGTCGGCCTCGTAGACGGCGCGATACACCTCGAGGGCGTCGTCGACCATCTGCAGGCTGTCGACGAGGACGCGGCCCAGGCGCAGTCGGAGCATGATCCCGACGTCCCGGCTGCCGTCGTGATCGGCCGCCGCGATCGCGTGCCGGTACGACGTCACGACTTCGTCCCAGCTGCCCGTCACCTTGGCGGCGCGCTCGAGATCCTCGCTCGTGCGCTCGTCGCCCGGAGCGAGCTCGAAGGCGGATCGATAGCGATCGAACGCCTTCTGCGGATCGCGGACCTTGCCCTCGTAGAGGATGGCGACTTCGCGATAGAGCTCGAGCTTCGCGACCGGATCTTGCTCGTGACCGAGCTTGACCTCGATGGCGTTGCCGAGGGCCTTGGCGTTGTTGGCGGCCGTGTAGATCGGGATGAGCGCTTCGGCCGCCTGGAGGTTGTCGGCCTCGAGCTCGAGGATCTTCTCGTAGGCCTTCGCGGCACGATCGAGCTTTTGCTTCTTGTCGCCCCAGAGCTGGGCGATCTTGAAGAGGAGCGAGATCTTCGGCTGCGGGCTCGTTTCCTTGGCTTCTTGCTGCTCGAGGACGCGTATGAACTCGTCCCACTTGCCGCTCTCGGCGTAGAAGACCTCGAGGTCGTCCCAGCGGCCGAGGGAGAGGTACTTCTTCTTGACGGCGTCTTGCGCGCGGCGGTCGTTCGGGTCGAGCGTGAGCAGAATCCGCCACGCGTTGACGGCGCCCTCGTCGTTGTTCAGGCGATCGCCATAGATTGTGCCGAGCTTCGTCAACACCTGGATCTTGGCCGAGGCTTCGTACGTCACCTCGGCCTGCTGCTCGAGGACGCTCGCGAGCTTCTCGAAGTCCTTCGCCCGCTCGTAGAGCCCGGCGAGGGCTCCGAGCGCCTCGGCGTTGGTCTCGTCGTTGGCGAGGACCTCTTGCCAGAGCTCGATGCAGACCTCGGGCTTCTTCACGCGCTCGGTCGCGAGCTTCGCGATCTCGAGGAACTTCGCCGCGCGAGCGGCGCCCGCCGGCATGCGCTCGGCCTCGCGTCGCTGCAGACCGAGGAGCTTCTCCCAGTCGCGGCGCTTCTCGTACATCTGCCGCAGGTATTCGACGGCCTGCCCGTTGTCGGGATCGATGGCGAGGACGGCTTCGTACGCCTTCACCGCCTCGGCCTGGTTCGCGAACTTCGTGATGTAGAGATCGGCCGCCTTTGAGTAGAGCGCGACCTTCTCGGCCGGATTGCCGACCATGCCGGCGAGCTGCAGCAGCGTCTTGACGTACTCGTTGTAGCGCTTCGACGACTCCTGCTTTTCAGCGATCTGACGGAGCTCGGCGACCTTGGCCTCGTCGACGGCGCCGGCCGGCTCGGGCGCTGCGGCGGCCGCAGCGACTGGAGCGGGAGCCGGCGTTGCCGGAGCGGGAGCAGGCGTCGCGGGCGCGGCGGCGACCGAAGCCTCGTCGACGACCGGAGCGGGCGTTGCGGCCTGACGTGCGACGGCGGGTTGCCGGATCGGATCCGACGGCGGGGCTTGCACCGCGGGCGCGGCCACCGCGTCGGTCGGCTTCAAGGTCTCGCCGATCTGCGCTTCGAACGCGCGCAATTGCGGGTGCTCGGGCGAGACCGCGCTCAGGCGCTCGAACGACGAGCGCGCGCGAATGAGGTTACCGAGCTGTCTCCAGGCGATCGTCCCGGCCTGGGCGAGCAGGAACGTGCTGTCTCCGTTCTCGACGCGCGTCGCCGCTTCCTCTGCGAGCTCGAGGACGCGGCTCCAGTCGCCCGCCTTCTTGCCGTAGGCCTCGCGAAGGTAGAAGAACGCGCCCTCGTTCTGGGGGTTGAGCTTCAGCGCCTCCTCGAGGAAGCGAGAGCCGATCTCGACGTTCTGATGGCGGAGCACCCATCGCGTGCCGAACGCGAGCGCCATCGCGCCGCGGTCTTGCGGGTCGCGGATCTGCTCGAGCGCCGCGTGCTGGGCCTGCTCGAGCGCGTCGAAGCGCCCTTGTTCGGCGAGGAGCCCTTCGTAGAGCGCAGCGATCTGCTTGTCTCCCGGGTTCGCAGCGTACGCACGCGCGAGGAGCGCCTCGGCCTCGTCGGCTGCGAAGCGTCGCGCCACGCGCGTCGCTCGCAGGAAGGCGCGTCCCTTGCCTGGCGACCCGACGCCGTCGTTCGCTTCATTCGCCAGGCCGAGCAACGTCTTGACGCGGCCTTTCCACGTGCCGGCGTCGACCTGCGCGTCTTCGAGGCAGCCGCTGGCCCCCGGGTTCTTTCCGCCGCTCGAGCCGAGCGCGCGCGCGTAGGTCGCCGCGGCCTTCTCCCACTCACCCTGGTCGCACAACACATCGCCGAGTTCGACGAGCAACGCGCTGGCGCGCGCCCCGTCTGGTCCCGCCTTGAGCTCCAGCTCGAGGAGCTTCTGGACCATATTAAGCTTGCCGAGGCCCCAGTAGACGCTTCGCGCCGACTCGAGGCTCTCGATCAAGGCCGGGTTGAGCTTGTACGCGTCCTGAAAGTGCTTGAGCGCCTTCACCCCGGCGAGAAACTTCGTCTCGAGCACGCGACCGAGCTTGAGATGGAACTGCGCCTTGTCGGCGTTTTGCGCCGAAGACGCGATCCCCTTCTCGAGCTCCTCAACGAGGCTCTGCCAGTCTCGGACGTTCTCCAGATACGAAAGACGCTCCTCTAGCTCCATCGATCGCCTCGGTTCGTTCGACCGCTCAAGTGAAAGTTACCGCGCCCTTCGCGCGCAAGTCGTACTTGCCCGTCACGACCAACGACCCGGCGCCTTCGGGAGGCACGGACCGCACCAATGCAAACGGTACGCTGACGACGCGGAGGCTGCTGAGAATAACAGAGTCGTGGTCCCGAAGTGGGCGGCCTCATGGCTCCTTCTCCGGGCCACACTATACCGCCGCGGCCGCACGTTTCTGTTATCGATTTTCGATGCGGCCTCGCCCCCCACGCCGGGCGCTGCGCTCGAGAGTCGGCTCGGCGCACCGATCGAGCGCGTACCCTGTGGCGCCGCGGCAAGCGTCGAGCGCGGCAGCGTGACAGCCGGCGCAGCAACGACGTCTGCGAGCGGGGCAAAGTAGAGGCGCTCAATCCCCCACACCGTGTCGCAGTTCCGCAGATCGAACGCCCCGGAACGTGTGGGCAGGGGCGCTCGCCCCGGAGATGAATTCGCGACCGCGAGCGCTGACGGGGCGGGAGGGACCCTACTGGAGAGAGCCGCCGACGCGCCGTGCGATCTCCTGGGACTGCGCGCACTGATCGGCGTAGTTCTTCGCAGCAGCACCCTTGCAGGTGATCTTCCAGAACGACTGCAGCTGCTGGACGGCTTCGTTCTTCTTCGGGGGGTTCAGCTCCGCGTAAGCGGACCCCAGGTAGAAGTACGCCTCTTTGTGGTCGTTGCACTTGTTGCTCTCGCACGACTTCTTGGCCGCCTCGTACTCCGTGACCGCGCGGGAAAAATCACCCTTGGTCTCGTACGCATCGCCGAGCAGGGTGTGGATGTTGAAGAGGTGCTTGTCGTCTTCCTTGGCGAACGACAGGCCTTCCTTCAGCACCTGCTCGACGAGATCGTAGAACATCAGTCGGCGGTACTCGTCTGCAAGGGTCACGTAGTACTGCGTCTGATCGGGCTGCGTCTGAATGGCCTTCGTCCAGTTCTGCATCGCACCGACCTCGTCGTCGGTGTGGATGAGCACCCAGGCGAGCTCGCCGTAGGCCTCGCCGTAGTTGGGGTCGAGCGCGATCGCCTGCTGGAACGGCGCCTTGGCGTCGTTCCAGTTGCCACCGGCCTCGGCAAGCTTCTCGAGCGCGTAGCCCTGACGGAAGTAGTAGTCGGCGTGGGTCTTCTTGCCCTCGGACTTCTCGGCGGCCTCTTCCGCGTGCGTGCACGCGGTGGCCATCTTCTGCCAGTCTTCCTTCTTTTCGTAGGCCAAGACGAGCTTCCACCAGATGCGCGGGTTGTCCGCGTCGAGCTTGGTGGCTTGATCGTACTTCGAGATCGCCTCGTCGACGTTGGCGCTCTTGGCCTGATCACCCTCGTTGGCGAGGTTGACGGCTTCGATGTTGTTGCGGCTGCAACCGACGGAGGCGGCGACGGCAAGCGCTGCGGTCGCGACGAGAGGCCCGACAATGAGGCATTTTTCGCTCATGGCGCGCGGGAGTCTACGAGAAGCGCGCGCGCGCCGTCCAGGTGATATCAGCGGCGAAGGTAAGGAGACGCGCGTGAGGCGAGATGCTCCCGTCACGGGGCTTGTCGTCGTCGATGTCGCACTGTTGCTCACGTCTTCGGCTCACGTCTTCGGCTCACGTCTTCGGCTCACGTCTTCGGCTCACGTCCGGAGAGAGAGATTGGCCGCAGAGGCGCAGAGGCGGTTCCGGTAGGGACGACCCGTTCCACCTCACGATGAGGTGACTCG
>CALFNG010000526.1 GCA_937902985.1 uncultured Myxococcales bacterium | reverse complement strand
AGCGAACGGTCCCTGTCGTGGCGAACTACTCGTCTCGCGATGTCCACGGGAGTTCGGGGGTCGAGTCTGGCTTGTGTGTCGATCATGTGTTCCTGCAAGGGCCGCCACGTCCACGAGATCGTCGGATTGCCCGCCGACACGGGTGACCCGTCCCTCGGCTTGCAGGTTGCGATGCCTCGCGATGATGACGTCGTCGACCGTGGTGTACCTGGAGTCGTTGAAGATATACGGCGCCACTGAGAGCGGAGGCAGAGGGACGGGTCCTTCGCGTCGGCATGCGCGGACGTCCACGCCACGGCTTCGAGCAGGATGAGTCGCAGGTTCGCTCGCGCCTGCTCGGAGGCATACGTCCTGTCTCGGCGGGTCCACGAGGGAATCGGAGGCCCAACATGCTCAGCCTATCCAGCGCACACCTTCGGCGCGCTCCACCGCCCTGGTCTACGTCCCGCCAGACGATCGGCACGTGAACGAGAAGCCCGAGAGCGTCGTCGGCGTGGGGGTTCTCTCGGTCACGGTCAGAGCGCCCGTCGGGGTCCGGAACGCCGGGTCGACCTGCGCGGGCCCGGTATAGAGGCTCCCCGGGTGCGGGCCGCTGCCGCCGTCCAGCTCGAACGGCTCGTTGAAGAAAATGTTGTACGTCGTCTGGCCGTCGAGAAACTGGATGTACTCGCCGTAGTCGTCGGCATCGATCATGACGATCGGGTGCTCGACCATCGCGCCCGCCTTCCCGTAGAAGAGCTGGTCCCCGTTCGTTCCATAGGCGTCGCCCGGCGCGACGAGGACGATGGCGGTGCCGTCGCTGACGTCGGCCACGTGCAAGATCGAGTTGGGCAGGTTCTGGATCGGGAACTTCGCGATCTCGCTGCGGTCGACCACCGCGAGCGGCGTCTGTCCGGCCGCCCCGACGACGAACGTCCGCATCGTGGTGGGCCCGAGCGCCATGGCGGTCGCCTTCCCCTGGCTCGTCTGGATGAGGAGAGCCTGCCCGGCGCTGTCGCCGAGGGTGTCTTCGAAATCGAGGCTGTAGCTGTCTTGCCCGCCTCCGCTGCCCGCGACGTGCTTTCGCACGAGGGTGCCTGCCTGCGAGACGAAGACGCGATCCAGACCCAAGGGGAGGGCACCGGAATCGAACTCGTTCACGATATCGCCCACGTAGTAGACACCGCCGTCGTCCTTGCCGACGCCGATCACGGTCGACAGGGTCGTAGGCGGCGTGGCCATTGGGTCGCACGGGCCCGTGGTCTCCGACGGCTGCGTGCCGCTCGAGGTCGAAGAACACCCGGTGCACACGGCGAGGACGCTGGCCCACATCACCCCGGTTCGCATCCTCGGAATTACAGCACGCCTTGCGTGGGGGTTGTCGATGCCGCCGTCGTCGGAGACGCCGGCCACGTTGCCGCCGGGGTTGCTGTCGTTGTTCCAGGCGCCGAGCTGCCCTCCGGCGAAGTCGAACTCGACGGGCGCCAGGAGCTTGTTGGCCGCGACGCAGTCGTCGAACTGGACGAAGGCGCCCCCGCCGTTTTGCGACGGGTCGGCGGAGTAGCCGATCGTTCCCGGCGGCATGACGAGCTGATTGCCTGCGGCGGTGCCGAGCCAGAAGTCGTTGTGGCCGTCGGCGTACGCGTGAATGGTCCAGTCCTGCCCGCCCGCGTACTTCATGCACCCGTCGACGTAGGTGACTCGGTAAGTACTGGGCCCCCCGCGGTCATGAGCCGGCCCGGCGTCACGAACTCGTGGATGGTTCGTCACCGCGGCGACGGTCAGAAGTCCGATGCCTGTGTAGAACTCGAGCAGTCCCCCGACCATTGCGACGAGAGCGAGCGGGCCGAGCACCTTGGTGTGCGAATCGTTGCTTCCGGGTCCGAGAGCTACCGCGAGAGATAAGGACGTTGGCTACTTCACGGATCCGCGAGAAACTCGCGAGCTCCGGGCTGTCTCACGTGGCCCTTCGATACTCGTGATGGAGGCCGCCGAGCACTGGGAGAGCGACGATGTTCCCCTCGGCAGGGCGCTCTGCGGGGACCGGGGTCTGCTGATGGATCCCTTGGCGAGGGCGCGCGGCGTTGTGGAAGAAGTTCCCGGGGAGGGGGACCGAGGCCCATGGCGGGGCAGCCAGGGTTGGCACAAGGTGCCCGAGGCGTCCCGCAGGACGCTGCGCATTCGCGGCGCGCGCGGAGTGGTCTCGGCATTGCACCAGGGCCACCCATGCGCGCCTACCTTTCCGTGACCGTCGAAGCTCTCGTTCTCTCCGGGACCATCGTCGCCTGCGGGGGCGAGGTCAACGGCGTCAACGCGGGCGGCGACGGCGGAGGCGCTCACGTCACCGGCGAGTCCGACGCGGACGACGCCGGCAACACCGGTACCGCCGCGACGCAAGGCGACGCGTCTCCCGAGACGGACGCGAGCGATGCGTCCTCGACCGGCCGCGCGTGCACCCTCGCGGGTGACGGCTCGGCGGGCGCGACGTCGATGCCGCTCGGCAGCTACGTCCAGTGCACCGGCGGCGCCTCGCACTTGTCGACGACCGCGGTGTTGAGCGCCGGGGGCGACGCTACCGGCAGCATCGCGCTCACCGAGAGCAACGGCGTCCTGAACGTCGCGCTGGGCGACGGCTTGTTCGCCATCGGAACGGGCACGCTCGCCCTCACGCCCACGTCCGACTCGACGGCTGTCGTCACGGCCGGCCAGTCGATCGCTCTCCACGACGTCGGGTGCTCGACGGCGGCCACCAGCGCGGGCGTCCTCGCGGTCGACGGCAACAAGCTCCAGCTCTCCATCGCTGGCCAAGGATGCGGAGACCCCGTGAGCGCGTTCGTCGAATGCCCTCTGCCCGCGTCGCCGTCCGGCGCGCTCCAGGGACCCGGCCTCTGCGAGGACACCGACGCCGGCTCCGTCGCCTTCGCGGCCGGCACCTACGCGAAGTGCGACACCGTCCTCGGGGGACGGGGCGCCGTAACCGTCTCCCAGAACGACGGCGTCTGGACCGCGACGCTGAGCGGCCTGGACGGCTTCTCGACGCCAGGCCCTGGCCTCACCCTCGCCGCGAACAACGGCAGCACCGCGCTCATCGCCAGCGGGCAGCAAGTGTCCGTCCAGGAGTTCGGCTCGGGCTGCTCCGGTCCAGCATCGAACGACGCCCGGATCGTCGTCGACCTCCCGGTTCCCGAGACACACACCCTGACCACCACGAATAGCTGGCTCGTCGTCGACGGCGCCACGCTCTACGTGTTCCTCGGCGGCACCGACGAGTGCGGGTCGCCCGTGAGCCAGTCGTTCAGCTGCACGGCGCAGTAGACTCGACCGCAAATGTGAAAAGGGCTCTTCGCCTACGCGGCGGTCGTGTCACGACCGTCGTGTGACGTCTGCTACTTCGCGGGAACGGTCGTTGTTGCAGGCGTGACCACCGGCGTCGCGCTGGGCGAGCTCGCCCGCCGCCATCACGAAATCGGGGCGCATGCCATGGCGCTCTTGTCATCTCTTGCTCTCCTTGTGCATTTTCGACCGCGGCGGTCGGAGCCGGCGCCGCCCGCGCTGGTCCGCCGCTCCGAGATCCTCTACACGAAGGTTTCCGAGCTCGGAGCTCCGGCGCGAACCCGGCTGAAAGGAGCGCGCTCGTATCCGACTCGGCTTGGCCGATCGTGGCCATAATTCATTTGTCGAAACCTAGAGGATCGGGGTCAATCATGCCTTCACAGACCAAACCGAGCATCGTGTTCGCCCATGGCCTCTGGGCCGATGGTTCCTGCTATGCGAAAGTCATCCCCACGCTCCAGGCCGATGGGCACGAAGTCGTGGCCGTTCAGAACAGCCTCGACACGCTCAAGGGCGATGTCGACGCCGTGATCCGCGCTTTCGGACGGGTCCGTAGCCCCGGGTCCTGCTCCTTAGCCCATCCGCCGTCGTCATGCCGCGGCGCGGTAGTCGTAGTGCAGTCCGCCGAGCACGGGGGTCGCTATGACCGAGGGGGTGAGCGGGCCAGGCGCGCGTTCATCATCACCGGCGCGACCGGAACGGGGAAGTCGTACGTCGCGTGCGCCCTCGCCCAGCAGGCGTGCCGCACCGGCTACCGCGCCACGTATCGAAGGATGCCGCGGCTGCTCGAGGAGCTCGCCCTCGCGCACGCTGACGGCACGTACACCCGCTTGCTAGGACGGCTCGCGAAGATCGATGTCCTGGTGCTCGACGATTGGGGGCTCGCCCCGCTCCGGGAGCAAGAGCGTCGCGACCTGCTCGAGATCTTCGACGACCGACATGGCGCCCGCTCGACAATCGTCACCAGTCAGTTGCCCGTCGAGACCTAGCACGACTACCTGGCGGATCCGACGATCGCCGACGCGTTGCTCGACCGAGTCGTGCACAACGCCCGTCGGCTCAAGCTGAAAGGACCGTCGCGAAGGAAATCGGACGGCTGAACGACCGACCACAACCCCCACGCCACCAAGACACGTCGCTTCGCTCCGACCGGCGCTCACGATGCCGATCCGCGCGCTCACGATGGCCCGATCTGGGCGCTCACGATGGCCGGAATCCGCAACGTACTCGGCGACGACGCCCTGGAAGTGGCTGTGGTGGCGAGATACTCAGTTTGCCGCCGTTCCTGCGGGTAGCGGACAGCATGGGTGTTTTGGCTACTTTCCCCCGTCCTCCGCACGATCGCTCAGGATTCTCATCGGAACAAGCCTTGATGATCGCGTTCGGATCCGCTCGGATCGCGCGGTGCTCCACGTCCCGTCGCATCTTTCGGCGATGGTCGGCGGCCTGGTAGCCCGGGCGACGAGGGCGCTCCGCAACGCGTTCCGGCCCGCGGGCGTCGGGGGCGGGTTCGTCGCGGATCTGACCCGGTCGCGTGCCGAGGTGATCACCGAGAACGCGCTCCTTCGATAGCAGCTCATCGTCGCATCGCGGGCCGTCAAACGCCCGGGCTTTCGCCTCCACGAGCGAGGCCTGATGGTGGTGCTCGCGAGATTCCTTGCAAAGTGGCGCCACGCCCTGCTTCTGGTCAAGCCCGAGACCGTGCTGCGGTGGCACCGGGAAGGATTCCGACTGTTCTGGCGTAGGAAGTCCGCCCGAGCGGTCCACGCGAGCCGCGTCTCTCGCCCCATTTCGTCGCCCTCATCCGCCGCATGGCGACCGAGAACCGGCTCTGGGGAGCAGAACGGATTCGAGGCGAGCTCTTGAAGGTCGGCGTTCGCGTCGCGAAGCGGACGATCCAGCGGTGCATGCGAGGCGCGGGGCCCGTCGCACCGCGCTCCGGACAGCGCTGGCGGACCTTCCTGCGAAACCACACGGTTTGGGCCTGCGACTTCTTGCAGACCTACGATATCTGGTTCCGTCCCATCTTCGTGTTCTTCATCGTCGACGTGAACGCCAAGCGCGTCGTGCAGGTGTCGGCTACGCGCGCTCCAACGCAAGCGTGGACCACGCAGCAGCTTCGCAACGCAACGCCGTTCGGGCACGTGCCGCAGTTCCTCATCCGGGACCGCGACGATAAGTTTGGTGCGGCCTTCGACCGCGTCGCCGCGGGCGCCGGGACCCGTGTCGTGCGCACCGCCGTGCAGGCGCCGCTGATGAACGCGGTCTGCGAGCGATTTCTCGGGAGCGTCCGCCGCGAGTGCCTCGATCACATCGTCATCCTCTCAGAAGCGCATCTACGACACGTCGTCGCTGAATACTCCTTCGGCTACTTCAACACGGCTCGGCCTCACCAGGGGATCGGCCAGCGGATTCTGGGTCCCGGCGAACGCGCGCCAGGTCCGCGCGCCCGCTCGGTCATCGTGATTCCAGTGCTCGGCGGACTGCACCACGACTACCGCGCCGCTGCATGACCCACCGCGGACGGGCTAAAGTAGCCAGGACGGGCCGTTTCGGCGGAGAGTTCGCGCAGACAAGGGCCTGCCCGGGACCTCGATCTTGACTTGTGGTCGATAGTCACGACGGCTACAGTCATGACCATGTCGAGTCGCAGCAACCACTGGAGCGTCGCGTCTGCGAAGGCCGAGCTGTCGCGCGTCGTAGAAGACGCGCAGCGCCGCCCGCAGGTGATCGAGCGCCGCGGAAAACCCGTCGCCGTGGTTGTCGCGATCGATCAGTTCGAAGACAGCAGCGGCGGCGCGAGATGGAGGAAATTCCTCGCGGCATCGGCAGAAATTCGGGCCAGCGGCGGTGCAGAGCTCCGAGTTCCGCGGCGCGAACGTCGTGCGTCGCCCTTCGGACGCGCGTGATGCTCGTCGACACGAATGTCCTTTCCGAGCTCCCGCGTCCGCGTCCCAACGGCAATGTCGTCGCATGGTTCGGGGCGCAAGAGACCATTCATGTCAGCGTAGTCACGCTCGAAGAGCTCGCGTTCGGGATCGCGCGCGCGTCGCCTGCTGCGCGGTCGCGGCTGGGACGGTGGCTCGACGCCTTCCTCGACGCGAAGCCCATCGTGCTTGACGTGACTGCCCCGATCGCCCGGGCGTCGGGCGAGCTTCGCGCCGCGCGCGAAGCTCGAGGCCGGCGGGTGGCGCAAGCCGACATGCTGATCGCGGCCACCGCGCTCACCCACGGGTTGACGCTCGCGACGCGGAATGGGCGTGATTTTGAGGGGTGTGGCGTCTCGGTCGTCGATCCGTTCGAGTGACAGAGCACGAAGAGCCCTCACACCACGGCGATGGTCGGGCGTGCCTTGCACGCTTGGACGCCGTGTTGTCCGAAAACTGGGCCGTGCAGGAATTCGTGGGGTGTGGTGGCGGAAAACGCGTTCACGCGGCGATCCTACTGTAGCGATGATGGAGTCCGCCGAGCTTCGGCATCGCGATGACGCGGCCCATCGAGGGGAGCGTTGCCTCCTCTCCGTCAGGCATGGACAGCGGGAGACGCGGCGGCTCGCGGGGGGAACGGCCATGCGGGGGACGCAATCCACGATACGATAAAATGCGCGGCGATCGTGCT
>CALFNG010000525.1 GCA_937902985.1 uncultured Myxococcales bacterium | reverse complement strand
GTGCGACGCCCGCCACCTCGTAAAGGAGCCCCGACGGCCACCGCGCGGTCTGGTGTTCGATGCAAGGTTTCGCACTCGCGCGTCGAAGGCCTCGCCGTAGATTCCGTCGCGGTAAAAACTCAGACGGACCACGTCTGCGGCCGGACCGTCCGCGTGGCTGGCCCACGAGTTGGCGCACCGGCTGCGAAGAGTTCCTCGCCCCTCCCCCGCGGGTGGTCCCTTCTGCCTGCGAAAGGGGTGGTTCCATGACCCTGCGAAAAACTACCTCCGCCTGGCCCCATGCGGCTGCGAATCGGCACGCGAAGTCCATGCGCTGCCCGGCGCTATCTTCGTCTCCGTCCGTGTAAAGTGGAACTTGAGCTCAACTTGGGCGGCCTTGGGCCAAGGTCGGCCCGGGACGTCGACCGCCGAGGCGTGTCCCCTCAAGTCGTCTCCAAAATGGTCTCCAAGAACCAGGTCGAATTGGGGGGACGGAGCAGGACTCAGGGAGACAGCGGAACGAACGGAAAGTGGAGAGATTCTCGAACCCTAGCGACGAAAAACGAGCGACATCGCGTATTTACCAGATGCCGCCTACCAGGGTTCGAAACCTATCGCGCCGACAAAGAATTCGCGGAGGCCCTGACTAGGCCTCCGCTTCCTGGGGACGGTCCAGGGACGGTTTTCCAGGAGGGGATGTCTTCGCGATCGGCTTCGCGGCCGAGAACGTCACGACGTTCCGCGCCTCGGCCAGATGGTCCGGAACGAGGTGCGCGTACAGCTCCGTCACCTTGGCCGTCCCGTGACCCATTGATGCGCCCGAGGAGAGAGAGGTCCGGCTTCGACTTCAGGAAGAACGACGCGAAGGTGTGCCTTGCTGTATGCGGACCGCCCTTGATCTCTCGAGCCGTCGGATCGATCTCGTGAGCTAGCTGCGCATGGTCGCTCGCCGCCGGAAGTGTCCTTCGACTCACCGCCGACTCGCTTCGCGTAGACCGTGCGGCGCAAGATCGCCGCATCGATGACCTCGACCCTCAGCCGATCGCCGAGCGCCACAACGTCGCCCGAACGCACCGCGACGGCCCGGAGCGCGTCGTCGTCGACCTCCCAGTAATCGCGGCGCAGGTCCTCGAGCCGGGTGAGGACGTCGACGAAGGGCGCGTCGAGTGCACGAAGACAGCTCGCGCCGCGCTCCATCGGGCGCAGGTGCTCCGCGCACCCGGCGGCCAGGCCGATAGCCATCCCGGAGACGGCGGCGTGCTGCCAAAACACGACGACGGGAATAGGACGCGCTCAGATCAGAGCAGCGCAAGAAGCGCTACGGCTCCGGCGTGACGCCGGGGGGGGGCACCGGTGCGCGCTCGTTCAGGGCTGCGAGACACATCGCACGAGCGGGTTCGACGACCCTCCCGGGAGCACGGCGGCAAGGCCGCTCGCGCACGCGTTTGCGTTCGCTGCGCCGGCGAGCCAGGAGACCAGGCACGTGTCGGACTCGTCGCCCGCGGTCCAGATCTGTCCGCCCTTGTGGGCCTCTACCCCGCGCGCCTTGCGCACCATCGTGAGCGCGTCCGGGCTTGACGCGTGCGACGCCACAACCGCGCTCAGCGCCTCCGGCTCGAGCCCGAGCACCGACTCGTAGTCCTGCGCGACCTCGGCGCTCGTGTCGCATGCCGGTACGAGAGGCCGATCGGTCGGCGACCAGCGAAGGCCGGCGCTGCCGTAGAGCCGCAGGTTGCGGGCGACGGTGCCGTGGCACTCGAGCGACCCGCACCGGACGACCAGGAGCGTCGCCACCGGCGAGAAGGTGACGGCGTCCGGCAGCGATGTCTGCGCGTAGCGCCCGTCGGACGGCGGCGCCGAGCAGCCCGAGCACGCCAGGCTCCATAGAGCCCCTGCGATCGCAACGCGGCCGAGGATCTTCGCGAACGTCACGGAGGCGTCCCTCCGTCGTCGAGGGCCATGCTCACGTGGCCTGGGGAGCTCGGACCTGCGGGGTCGAAGTGGCACGTCGCGCAGGCGCCGTTGGGCTCCACTGTGCCGTTGCCCTCGATGAGCGTCTGCATGCGCACGACCTGGCTTCCGGCCTGGATCGTCGCCTGGATGGGGAAGGTCGGGTCGTACTGGCCGGGGGTCGTGTAGAAGTTCCCCGCCGCGTTCGTGCGAAGGTCGATCGCGCTGCCTTTCGCGTCGACCAGGGAGACGACCACGCCCGCGGCGGCGAAGGTCGCGCTGGGTGTCTCGAACACCGTGCCGGCGATCGTGAAGCGCTGGGGGTCGCCCAGAGCGCCGTCGTGGCAGTAGAGGCAGGGCTGTCCCGGCCGGTGCAGCGGGCCCCGCCGCACGCCGGGCGCCTCCGGCCCGAGCGCGTTGATCGCGTCGGCGCGGACGGGATCGCACGCCGCAACCGACGCCAGTGCGGCCAATGCGACCAACTCGGCCACGTGCGCAGCGGTGAAGGTCGTCGGGCTCAAAGGTCCGTCTCCAGCGTGGCGCCGCCGAGGACCGAGACCCGGCTCGTGACGTAGAGATCGTCGAGGTACTGCGTCGACGTGGCGTTCAGATCGAAGCCGAGGACCCACGAGCTCTGGTTCGCGTCCCCGCCGAGGCCGATGCGCAGCGTCCATCCGCCGGTCAGGTTGACGAGCGGGCCGAGCTCGCGGTCGCCCGTGCGCAGGGCGGGGTAGTCGAAGCCGAGGCCGAACGTGTACGCGCGCTGCCAGAACGAGACGGCCGTCTGAGCATGGAGCCGCGCGTGGGGGCCGAGCTCGACGCGTCGGCCCGCGTCGAAGAGCAGCTCCGCGTCCGTCGTCGTGGCCGCCATGGCCCACGAGTCCGCGTAGAGGCGCTCGTCGAGGCGGAGCGTCGCCCCATGGAAGCGATGGGCCACGCGCGCGCTGAGCGCGTAGCGCTGCCGCGACAGCGGCAGCTGCTCGAGCGGCCGCGCCGAGACGCGGAGCGCGTTCACGAGGCCGACCGACGCGCCGCGGGGCACGCTCATCCCCGGCGCGAAGAGGGGGATGTAGCGGTACGGCTTCGAGGGGTCGCCGTTCTCCAGGATCGCGTCGCCGATGAGCGAGCCCACGGTCGTCGGGCTCAAGACCAGCGTGAGGGCCGCGTTGAACGCGTTCCGGTCGACGACGCGCGAGAAGACCGAGAACGTGGTGCCCGTGCGTCCGGCCACGTCGTGACCGTGGGCGTACCCGAGCGTCCACGTGAGGTTCTTGTCGAGTAGATCCTGCGTGACGGCGCCGCCCGCGGACCAGGAGAGGTAGTCCGGCTCGTCGGACACCGAGCCGCTCGCTTGCACGCCGAACGCCCGCGGTTTGTACGAGGCGACGACGTTCCCTTCCTGGCGCACCTCGTTCCAGCGCCGCGACGCCGTGGAGACGATGTCGACCGACGCGGCCGACACGACGTCCACGAGGTACTCGCCGCCGACGCTCCACCCGGCCGTCGGGCTCGAGACGGTGCCGCTGATGGACGGCGTCTCGACGAACACGTGATCGGTGTCGGCGTACTGCCCGTACGAGGCGCTGAAGTGCTCGGTCAGGAGCGACGGGCTTGGCGAGGTCGTGGCGTCGGCCGACGGAGGGGCCTGCGCCGCGCCGCTCCCCGACGGCTGCGCGCCCGCGCGAGCGACGGTCGTCGCGATCACGAAGACGCCGAGGGCCGCGCCGAGGAGCCGCGGCGAGATCAGTTGCAACCGCACCCGCCCCCTCCCGCGCCGCCGCCGCCGACGGCTCCCTCTTGCACGGCGCGCACGTGCGCTTCGCTCGGCGACGCGAGATCCGAGGTCGTCATCGTGGGATGCGCGAGGCTCCCTCGCTCGTACGACGCCACGTGGGCGCACGCCGTAGAGAACAAGGGCAAGGCCACGAGCGAGACGAAGAACAGCAGTCGCCTCATCGGTCCTGTCCTCGTCACTTCCCCGCAACGCGCCGGATCGTTCACCGAGTCGAGTCGCGCGCGCTCGCCCGATGAACGCGGGGAGGTCCCGTGGAGAACACAGATGATGCTCGTTCGACCAGCGCGCGCGGCGGCGCTCGGCGCGAGCGCGCTCCTCTTCGCGGCGGCGCTCGGGGTCGCGCGCGCCGAGGAGGATGTGTCCTCAGGGGCGGATGAGCCCGAGCGCGCGCCGGGGCCCGCGAGCGCTGTCGACGTGGAGATCGCCGGCGAGGCCATGTACCTGACACCCCCCATCCGCGGCGCGTCGACGCCGTTCGGCGCGGGCTTCGGCGCGCGCGTCGGCGTGAGCCTCTCGGGGTTCTATCTCGGGGCTCGCGTGATCGACTTCCTCGGCGGGAAGGACGTCGACGTCAGCTACCGGGCGCTGCTCTACGGCGTCGAGCTCGGGTACGATCTCCGCTGGCCGGCGTTCGGCGGCGCGCTCTGGCTCCTCCGACCGCGCGTCGGGCTCGGCGGCGCCGCGGTCTATTACACCGACCCGAGCCTCCTCGCCGACGTCGTCACGAGCGCGAGCGGCTCGTCTTCGGCCTCGGACACGCTCACGGTGAACACCCCCTACGTGCAGCCCGGCGCCACGCTGGAGTTGGCGGCGGGCGCCCACTTCATCGCCATCGGCGCGAGCACCCTCGTCCTACCGCGCATCGCGTACGGCGGGGCCGATGCGACCACCTGGGTCTCGTACAGTGCCGAGCTCGAGGTCGGCTTCCGGTTCTAGGTCAGGCAACGGCGTCGTTCATGGCCTTCACCGGCCTCGCCTTTACGGCCTTGCTCGCGGGCTTCGCGTCGAACACCTGCTTCTCTTTCGTGAAGGGATTGATCCCCTCGTGCGCGGGCCGACCGGGCTTCTCCACGACGATGAACTTTGCGAGGCCAGGCAGGACGAAGATACCGCTCTTTCTTAGCTCCTCGTGAGCGACGGCCACGAGTGCCTCGATGACCAGCTTCACCTGCTTGCTTGACGCCTCTTCGCCAACCTTCACAGCGACCGCGTTCAGGATCTCCGCCTTCGAGAGTGGATTCTTCTTCGTCGTCGCGGGCTCTGCCATGTTCGTCGGGCTCCTTGGAGGGCGCGAGAAGAGCGCGGGCAAGGCTGCGGCGTCAACGGGAACCGGAGCGTCAACGCCGGCCTTCCCGTCGTGTCCCAAATCGCGATCGCAGCCGATTGCCGATCGAATCGTGGACCTTTCGCGCGACCCGCTCGGGGGTTCCGTTCGCGCGACCGCGATGGCACGATCGCCAGATTGCGGCGGCGGTTACGAACGCCCGATGCGTAAATCCGCCGTGGCCTGGCGCCGGCGTTCCCGAACGTGCGGGCCACGACGCTCCTCGAGCAGACGACGATCGCGGCCAGCCACGAGATCGT
>CALFNG010000524.1 GCA_937902985.1 uncultured Myxococcales bacterium | reverse complement strand
CTTCCGGGATCAGCGAGAAATCTAGGAAAGAGACTTGCCGACCACTGAGGAGCTTGGCCCCAGCCAAAGCATGCCGTGGGGGAGCTCCCGCCGGGGCCCCGCCGGGCCCGATCAGAACGGCGATCGCGGCCTCCGCCTTCGCGCGTTCCGCGTTCGTATCGAAGCCCGCAGCCTTCAGATCGCGCTCCGCTTCCGAGGCAGAGATCCCAGCAGCCGAATCGACCGCGGCTTCTCCCGCTTCATCGACGAGTTGCTTCCATAGATCGTCGGCGACGGGCATCGGATCGCGCGGAGGATAGATCGAAACGCAGGTCACGAGCGACGCCCAGCCACCCGCGACGAGGGCGGCGCGGGCCGGTCGCGAAGCGGACCGCGTTTCGAGCGGACCGGAACGGATCCCGAGGGAAGCGATCGGGCCCGGTGAGCTCGTGAAGCGCGTTTCGAGCGGACCGCAGCGGATCCCGAGGGAAGAGATTGGGTCCGGTAAGCTCGTGAAGCGCGTTTCGAGCAGACCGGGGTGGATTCCGAGGGAAGAGATCCGGTCCGGTAAGCTCGGGAGGCGCGCCGGGCGTCCCGCCGTCGCCACGCCGCCCCTCCTCGACTGCGGCCCCTCTTCCGTGCTGCCATCGCCGCCCGCCTCGCCGCGCACGCTTGCACCTCCGTCCTCTCCTTCTTGTTACTCACAGTGCTCGCCGTCATCGGCACCGAGCGCCTCGGCCGGCCTCTCACCGACGACGAGAAGCGGCGCTTCGGCGCGCTGCTGCGCGAGCACGACCGAGATCTCCCTCGTCAAAATGCCTCTGTCGCTTCGTGTGGAGCGAGTGGACGCACGCCGATCCCGCAGACGCGCGAGTGCGCCGCGCCGAGCAAGGCTTCCTGCGCGAGCTCGAGGTCAGCGAGGGCACGGCCGTTCCCTCGATCGAACGTCGCGTCGTCGCCGCGGAGACCGACGAGAGCGTCCGCACGAAAGGCGCGGCCCAGATCGAGAAGCTCCGTGTGGTGTTCGAGGCGCAGAACGACGAGGTGAACCTGATCTGGCTGAAACGCTCGCTCGAAGGGGAGAGCGATCTCGGCAAGATGGCCGCCGAGAGCGGTCGAGACTGACCGAGTTCTACGCGGCCGCGAAACGGCGCCGCCGTGCGGTGCAGCGGTTGCTCGCGAACGACCGGTCATCCGGGACTACGTGACCTTCCTTCGGGCGACGTTCAGCAACGCGAAGTCGCAGCTCGGGGACTTCGGCTTGCAGGCTCCCAAGGCCCGCACGCCGTTGCCTCCCGAGCAGCGCCTCGCCGCCACGGCGAAGGCCACGCGCGTCGCGCGTGGGACGGTGGGCAAGAAGAAGAAGCTCACCGTCAAAGGAGACGTGATCGGCGTCACCGTGACGCCCATCACGGCCTCCGGACCCGCGCCCTCGTCGGGAACGGCGCCGGCTCCCGCACCCGCGGCGCCGGCGTCCGCGCCCGCGGCGTCGCCTCCGGCCGCACCGGCCGGAGCGATGGCCCCCGCATCGACCACGACCGCACCCGCGGTCGTGGCCAAGTAGGGGAACGGCCCCCGGGGGGTGTCTGGCACGTCCACGCGAGCTCGTTCGCGCGGCGGGCCGGGCACCCCCCGGTTTTTTTTGCTACGAGCCGCCGGCCGGATCGGCGGCGAGCTTGTCCTGCGTGCTGGTCTCGAAGTCGGCGGCGTCGTGGCGCTCGCGAAGCTGCTCGGACGGCGCTCCCTGCATCCGGTTCACCATGCGCCCGCGACGCACCGCAGGCCGCGCCAGGAGAGAGTCGGCCCAGCGGTGCACGTTCCGGTACTCGTGGGCCGCGAGAAACTCGGCCGCGCTGCCGTACGCCCATCCCTTGACGAGGCCGCCGTACCAGGGAAAGACCGCGATGTCGGCGATGCTGTAGCTCGCGCCGCCGAGGTACTCGCTCTCCGCGAGCCGGCGATCGAGCACGTCGAGCTGGCGCTTCACCTCCATGGTGAACCGATCGATCGCGTATTCGATCTTGGTCGGGGCATAGAGGTAGAAGTGCCCGAAGCCTCCGCCGAGGTAGGGCGCGCTCCCCATCTGCCAGAACAACCAGGACAGGACTTCGGCGCGGGCCGGCTGCTCGCTCGGGAGCAGGGCGCGGAACTTCTCGGCCAGGTAGACGAGGATCGAGCCGGACTCGAAGACGCGCACGGGGGCCGGTCCCGAGCGGTCCACGAGCGCCGGAATCTTGGAGTTCGGATTGACCGCGACGAAGCCGCTACCGAACTGCTCGCCCTCGTTGATCTTGATCAGCCAGGCGTCGTATTCCGCCCCGGCGTGCCCGAGCGCAAGCAGCTCTTCGAGCATGATGGTGACCTTCACCCCGTTCGGCGTGCCCAGCGAATAGAGCTGCAGGGGGTGACGCCCCACAGGGAGCTGCTTGTCGTGCGTGGGGCCCGCGACCGGCCGGTTGATGTTCGCAAAGGTTCCGCCGCCGCGCTGGGTCCAGGTCCAGACCGTCGGTGGCTTGTACTCGGGGGAATCCGTCATGTTCCGTCTCCACAAACAAGAGGTGATCCGCTTGCTTCTCAGTCATGCCTTCATGGTCCCGGGGCTGAGACTTGGCCAGCCGGCGATCGTGCGCGCGGCGCGGCGGCGGCGGACGGTACACCAGCGCGGCCGTGTGCACTTGCCCGATGCTCAACGTCTTGTATAATAGACGCCAAGAGTCAGGGTGAACCGGACTGCGGATCGGGGTTGATTCATGCACATCGTCGTCGTTGGGGGTCTCGAGCGCCACGAGTCGGAGATCGAGCGCCGCGCGTGCGAGCGCGGCCACACGATCGAATTCCACCGCGGCCGCGTTGGCGGCCGCCGAGCCGACGAGCTCGAATCGATGATTCAGCGATGCGACCTGGCGATCATCGTGACCCGTGTAAACAGCCACGGCGCGATGTACATCGCGAAGAAGGCGGCGCTCCGCAACTCCCGTCCCACGCTTGCGCTCCGGACGTGCAGCCCATCGAGCTTTTCCTCACTCTTTGACTCTTTGGACCCGCAGGCGACGAGCCTCGCGACCGGGACGGCGTGACGTGGTCCCCGCCACGGAGCTTCGTCCTGATCTCGATGACGAGCTGATCGCGCTGCTCGCGCGGGTCCGGTCGTCTCTTCTCGAGCTCGTGTCGCTCTGGCCCGAGGGCCAGCAGAGGCAGCTCGCGGTCTTCGTAGGAACGACGCCTTCGGGGGAACCCGAAATCTGCGCGCGGCTCTGCAGCGGCGACCGCGGAGATCACCGAGGCAAGTCGGCGCGACCCCGCGCGCGATCGCGTGACGAGCTGCCCGTCACGTTCGAGCTCGGCGACGGCCGCACGATTGTCCTGCCCCTGGCGGCGGTGCTGGCCCGGTGCCCGGGTGAGCCGGGACGCCGCGGCCCCGCGACCCCGTACCGTAGCCGAACTCGATCGCACGCGATGGTGCCCGACCGTTCGCGACAGCGGTTCGCGATCGTCCGTCGACCGTGACATCGGCCGTACCGCGCTCCCTCCCGTGCTGGGTTGACCGAGGGCGGCGAGTCTCCTCACCGCCGCCACAATCGCCTCCCGTGCCTTCCGGACCTCGAACGCCCCGTCCCCATACGGATCCCGCGCGGCAGCCTCGTCGAGCCACTGCCGGGCAGTGCGCCCACTCCTTCTCTTCGCACGCCGCGAACGCCTTCTCGCGGGGGGTGGACGCGGGAGGGCGGTAGCCTCCCGAACCCAGTTTCGTAGAGGAGTCCGCTCAGGTCCTTTTTGGTGGACAAGTGTCCATCGTAATACTACCTTCCCTCTCCATGACGCCATGCGCCCCCTTCTGCGGTTGCCACGATTGGATGCACCGTCATACCGTGCGCGGGCGCTCGTCTTCGAGGATGCTCGTTCCCGCGAGCTGCTGACTCGGCTCGAGCAGGTGGCGCCCACCGAGGCCACCGTCCTCATCACCGGCGAGACCGGTACGGGCAAAGAGCTCGTCGCCCGGTACCTGCACGAGCGCAGCGCGCGCGCCGCGGCGCCGTTCGTCGCCGTCAACTGCGGGGCCCTGACCCCGTCGCTGTTGGAGAGTGAGCTCTTCGGGCACGAGAAGGCGGCGTTCACCGGCGCCCTCTCGGCCAAGGCGGGGTGGTTCGAGGCCGCCGACGGGGGCACGCTCTTCCTCGACGAGATCGCCGACCTACCCCTGTCGGCGCAGGTCAAGCTCCTCCGCGTGCTGCAGGAGCGCGAGGTGGTGCGCATCGGGTCGCGGCGCCCCATGCCCATCGACGTGCGCTTCATCGCGGCCACCAACGCCAGCCTGGCCCAGGCCGTCAGCGAGGGTCGCTTTCGCGAAGATCTCTTCTATCGCCTCCACGTCGCGAACATCGACATCCCGCCGCTCCGCGATCGTCCCGGCGATATCTTGCCGCTGGCTCGCCACTTTCTCACGGCCAACGTGGCGAAGGCCGGACTTCCCCCGGCGCACCTCACGGCGAAGGCCGAGGCGAAGCTCCTCACGCATCGCTGGTCGGGCAACATCCGCGAGCTCGAGAACGCTGTGCAGCACGCCCTCGTCGTGGCGAGCGATGGGGTCGTTGACGCGGTCGATCTGCAGCTCATCGCGGACGCGCCCACGCGCGCCCTCGCCGAGGGCTCGCCGCACCGGCCACCCTCGGCGCCGCCACCCGCGCCTTCCGCAACCCCTCCGTCGGATCCCCAAGCGGCGTTCAAGGACGCGCTGGGCGCGCTCTTCGAGACCGGCGACTCGAACCTCTTCCAGCGCATCGAGGAGACCGTGTTCCGCGCGGCCTACGAGTTCAGCGACAATAACCAGCTCCGTACGGCGCGCCTGCTCGGGACGAGCCGCAACGTCGTGCGCGCCCGGCTGCTGCAGTACGGGTGCCTGGCGCCGCCCCCGCGCGAGGTCCACGAACCGGCGTCGCGCCGGGAGGGGCCTCCTCCTCGCGTGGCTTCCGGCCACGCGAAGGTCCGCGTCCGCATCGCGGACCAGCCGTTCGGCGTGCTCTCGCTCATGAAGGCGACCGGCGCCCTCGAAGAGGCGCTGGCGAGCCACTCGGCGACGGTGGAGTGGGTGAACTGCGCCGCCGGGATGCAGGTCATGGACGCCCTGGCCGTCGGGGCGCTCGACCTCGGCGTCGTGGGCGAGGCGCCGCCCATCTTCGCCCAGGCGGCGCGTGCCCCGGTCGTCTACCTGGCCGCCGAGCCGCCCTCGCCGGAAGGCGAAGCGATCGTCGTGCGTGAGAAATCGCCCGTCGTCGAGGTGACCGACCTGCGCGGCAAGGCGATCGCGGTCACCCGCGGCTCGAACGTCGTCTACTTCGTCGTGCGGGCCCTGGAAGAGCGGGGACTGAGCCTCGCCGACGTGGACCTGCGCTTCCTGCCGCCCGCCGATGCGCGCGTCGCCTTCCTTTGCGGAGATGTGGACGCGTGGGCCATCTGGAATCCGCTCCTGGCGTCCATCCGCAACGCGTCGCCGGTGCGTGTGCTTCGCGACGCGCGCGGCCTGGCCAGCAACCGCGCCTTCTATGTCGGCAGGCGCAGCTTCGCCGACGCGCACCCCGACGTGGTCGACGCATTCTTGGGCCAGGTCGGCGCCATCGGCCGCTGGGCCAACGAGAGTCGCGGCGCCGCCGTCCAGACGCTCGCGCCGCACGTCGACGTCCCGGCCGAGGCCCTCGACGACGCCTTCGCCCGTACGCGCTTCGATCTGAGACCGCTCGACGCCGAAGCGGTCGCCTCGCAGCAGTCCATCGCCGATACGTTCCACCGCCTGAGTCTCATCACGCGTCCGGTGCGCGTGGGCGAGGCCGTGTGGACCCCTCCGGGTCCTGCGTGCCGCTCGGTGTGACGCCCCCCGCGCGCGCCGCAGCCGGCGTGTAGCGCTGCGCCAGCATCTCCCCGAACGGCCCCGTGAGGTTGTGCTCGACCGGACGCCGGGGATGCGAGAGCGGCAGCCGCGGCAAGAGAAGCTCGGCCACGCGATACGCCTCTTCGAGGTGCGGATACCCCGACAGGATGAAGGTATCGATGCCGAGCGTCGCATACTCGCGCAGGCGCGTCGCGACCGTTTCCGGATCGCCCACGAGCGCCGTCCCCGCGCCGCCGCGAGCCAGACCGACGCCGGCCCAGAGGTTCGGGCTCACCACAAGGGCGTCGCGCCGGCCGCCGTGCAGCGCGGCCATGCGCCGCTGGCCCTCCGACTCGAAGTGCGCGAGGGCCTTCTGGGCCGAGGCGATCGACGCGTCGTCCAGGTGAGCAATGAGCGACTCCGCCGCTTGCCAGGCGGCGGACTCGGTCTCGCGCACGATGACGTGCACGCGAAGCCCGAAGCGCACCACCCGGCCGCGGGCCGCCGCGCGCTGCCTCACGTCCGCGATCTTCTGGGCCACCGCAGCCGGCGGCTCTCCCCAGGTCAGGTACACGTCACAGTCGCGGGCCGCGACGTCATGGCCCGCCTCCGAGGACCCGCCGATGTATAGGGGAGGGTGGGGCTTCTGTGCCGGTGGATAGAACAGCTTCGCGCCGCGCACGGCGAGATGCCGGCCCTCGAAGTCGACGTTCTCGCCGGCCATCACGCGCTTGAAGACCACGAGAAACTCCACGGTCGCTGCGTAGCGATCGTCGTGCTTGAGAAACACGCCGTCGCCCTCTGACTCGGCCGGATCGCCTCCGGTCACGACGTTGAGGAGCACCCGACCGTTCGAGAGCCGATCGAGCGTCGACGTCATCCGGGCGGCGAACGTGGGCGACATGATGCCGGGCCGGAGGGCGACCAGGAACCGCAGCCGTTCGGTGACGGCGATCATCGCGCCGGCCACGACCCACGCGTCTTCACATGAGCGGCCGGTCGGCAGCAGGACGCCATGGAAGCCCAGCGAGTCGGCGGCCTGCGCGATCTGCCGCAAATAGGGCAGGTCGACGGCGCGCGCGCCCTCGCTCGTTCCCAGGTATCGCCCGTCGCCGTGGGTTGGAAGAAACCAGAGGATATCCATTCGTCGCTCCACCTCCGCAAGTTGCGGGCCGCTCGCGGGGGCCCCGGGGGAGAAACCCACGAAAGAGAAGGGCCAGCGATAGGGGGTGGCCCGAGTGCTTCCCTGGCAGCAGTCCACCCGCACGCGCTGCGTCCCGAGCAGCACTCCGCGACGGCTGCTTCCGGACCCGCAGTGGGTACGTTCGACGACCGGGCAGGGCCATGCGTGGCAAGCGCCTTTTCCCATCGAGCTCGGCGCTCTGGTAGACGCGCGTCTTCGATCGTGGCGCGAAGGGTGCACGGTGTGACGGCGGGTATGAACGAACCGGTCGCCATAGCCGAGTCCCTCGCCCGGGATTTCGCGTCGTCTGCCGTGGAACGCGACCGCCGTGGGGGGACCCCCAAGCGGGAACGTGACGCGCTTCGCGCCAGCGGCCTGCTCGGCCTCATCGTCCCCACGCGCCTCGGGGGCGCGGGCGCCAGCTGGTCCACCGCCTTCCTCGCGGTGCGCGCCATCGCGCGGGCCGACGGCTCGCTCGCGCATGTTTTCGGCTTCCAGCACCTGCTGCTCGCGACGGTTCGCCTCTTCGGCACGCCGGGGCAGTTCGAGCCCCTCGCGCGGGAGACCGTTGAGAAGCGCCTCTTCTGGGGCAACGCGCTGAACCCCCTCGACGACCGCGTCACCATCGACCGGCGCGGGAGCGACTACGTCCTTCACGGGCGCAAGAGCTTCAGCTCGGGGGCTCGCGACGCCGACGTCCTCGTCCTGTCGGCTCAGGACCCCTCCACCCGGAAGCTCGTCATCGCGGTGGTCCCCGGCGATCGCGCCGGCATCCAGACGCTCGACGACTGGGACAACATGGGGCAGCGCCAGACCGACAGCGGAACGGTCATCCTCGACGATGTCCGGGTGAGCCAGAACGAGCTCCTCACGAGCCCCGGTCCGCTCGGCAGCACCTTCGCGACGCTCCGACCGCTCATCGCGCAGCTCTCGCTCGTCAACGTCTACGTGGGAATCGCCGAGGGCGCGCTGCAGGAGGCGCTCCCGCTGACCCGCGGCCGCGGCAAGGCCTGGTTCGCGAGCGGCGTCGAGAAGGTCGAGGACGATCCTTTCGTGCTGGCGACGTTCGGCGATCTGCACTGCGAGCTCGAGGCTGCGCGGCAAGTCGCTCAGGCGGCAGCGCAAGCTCTCGACACGGCGTGGGCCACGGGCGACGATCTGACGCCCGAGGGGCGGGGCCAAGCCGCGATCGCCGTGGCCACCGCCAAGGTTGTCGCCACCCGCGCCGGCCTCGAAGTCACCAATCGTCTCTTCGAGGCGACGGGCGCCCGCGCGACGACCGCGCGTCTGGGCCTCGATCGGTTCTGGCGCAACCTGCGCACCCACACCCTGCACGATCCCGTCGACTACAAGCGCCGCGACATCGGTCGCTGGGCGCTCACCGGCGCTTGGCCGGTGCCGTCTTTCTATTCGTGAATCTGGAGCAGCCCCTGCCGAGAGCCCACGCCTTATTGCTGCTGCTGAAGCAGTCGACCCGCAGCCGCTGCGTGCTGCCGCGCACGAACAAGAACCGATCTCACGAGATCGCGATGACTGTTCGTCGGCACACAATCTGCTGTCGCTCGACTGCGATCTGCCGTCGCTCGGGGCGCGGCTGTCGCCGCCTCCGGTCTGCCGAAAGGAAGTCACCGAGTCATGACAAAGCCCGACTACGAGAGCATCCGGACCGCCATCCGCGGGATCGTCGAGGAGGTGATCCGCCCGAGCGCGGATCGCGTCGACGCCGAGAGCATCTTCCCGCGTGCGAACCTCGCGGCCCTGGGGCGGGCCGGCTGGAACGGCGTGCTCCTGCCGAAGGAACTCGGGGGCCTGGGCCTCGACCACGTCGCCTTCGGCATCGCCGCCGAGGAGATCGGCCGGGCCTGCGCGTCGACGGCGCTCGTCTACGTGATGCACGTGGGCGCGGCCCAGACCATCGCGCTCTACGGCAACGACGACCAGAAGCGCCGATGGCTGGCGCCCGCGCGCGAGGGCGTCATCGGGACGTATTCGACCAGCGAGAAGGCCAGCGGCGGCCACTGGTGGTTCAACTTCAGCGAAGCCGGCCGAGACGGCGAGAACTACGTCCTCAACGCCGAGAAGTCCTTCACCACCAGCTCCGGCCAGGCCGACTACTATCTGGTGCAGACGCGATCGCCGGGCGCGAAGGGGCCGACCGACATCTCCTTTTTCATCGTCGACGGCAAGTCGCCGGGCATCCTCCCCGGAAAGTGGGAGGCGCTGGGCGTGCACGGCAACCACAGCGGGCCGATCAAATACGAGAACGTGAAAGTCGCGCGACGCGACCGCCTGGGCAAAGAGGGCGAGGGGAAAGACATCATCTATCACGGCGTCTCTCCCGTTTATCTCATCGGCCTGGGCGCGGCCTGGCACGGCGTCGCCCGGGGCGCGCTCGAGGAGATTACCAAGTACGCAACGGCCACCGTGCACCGCGACTTCGACCGGCGGCTGGCGGATTACCAGATTCTGCGGTCGCAGATCGGCGAGGCCAAGGTGCTCGCCGAGAGCGTCGGGTTCTGGCAACGGGGCCTGGCCGAGCGCCTCGACGCGCTCTGGGCGGCCGGCAAGCCGCAAGGCGAGATTCTCATCCCGCTGACCGAGTTCAAGGTGCACGCCGCCGAGGTGGCGAACACGGTGACCCGGCGCGCCCTCGATGTGAGCGGGGGCTACGGGTACAAGCGCGGGCCGCTCGAGCGCGCGTTCCGCGACGCGCGGGCCGCCATCGCCATGGGGCCTTCGAACAACATCGCTCGCGAGTGGATCGGCAAGACCCTCGCGGGGCTGCCCCTCGAGCTGTTCGAGGCCGGCGGGGAGTGAGCCGGGAATGGACGCGATTTACGCCAAGGAGCCGACGATGAGCAGCGATACGAAGAGCACCGTCACCGACCCGATCAAGTTCGCCTACTGGGTGCCCAACGTGAGCGGAGGCCTGGTCATCAGCAAGATCGAGCAGCGCACCGACTGGTCCTACGAGTATAACCGCAAGCTGGCGGTGCTGGCCGAGAACAGCGGCTTCGAGTACGCGCTCAGCCAGGTTCGCTACATGGCGAGCTACGGCGCCGAGCTGCAGCACGAGTCGACCTCCTTCAGCCTGGCGCTGCTCCTGGCGACCCAGCGCCTCAAGGTGATCGCCGCGGTGCACCCCGGCCTCTGGCACCCGGGGGTCCTGGCCAAGCTCGGGGCCACCGCCGATCACCTGTCGAACGGCCGCTTCGCGGTGAACGTCGTCAGCGGGTGGTTCAAGGGCGAGTTCACCGCGCTCGGTGAGCCGTGGCTCGAGCACGACGAGCGTTACCGCCGCTCCGAAGAGTTCATCCGCGTCCTGCGCGGCATCTGGACGGAGGACAACTTCACGTTCGCCGGCGACTTCTACAGGATCCGGAACTTCACCCTGAAGCCCAAGCCGATCCAGAGGCCCCACCCGGAGATCTTCCAGGGCGGCACCTCGCGCGGCGCGCGGGACATGGCGGCGCGCGTATCGGACTGGTACTTCGCCAACGGCAACACCATAGAAGGCATCAAGGGCCAGATCGACGACATCCGCCGCAAGGCGGCCGAGCACGGCCGGCGCGGACCGAGGATTGGCCTGAACGCCTTCATCATCGCCCGCGACACCGAGGCCGAAGCCAAAGCCGTGCTCGCCGACATCGTCAAGCACGCCGACGCGGAGGCGGTCCACGGGTTCGGCGATGCGGTCAAGCAGGCGGGCAAAGCCTCGCCCGAGGCACAGGGCAACTGGGCCAACTCTTCGTTCGAAGACCTCGTGCAGTACAACGACGGCTTCCGCACGGGCCTCATCGGCACGCCGGAGCAAATCGCGCAGCGCATCGTCGAGTACAAGGCCGCCGGCGTCGATCTCGTGCTCTCGGGCTTCCTGCACTTCCAGGAAGAGGTCGAGTACTTCGGCAAACGGGTGCTGCCGCTCGTGCGCGCGCTCGAAGCGAAGGGCGCCAAGCGCGTCGCGGCCTGAGCCCTCGAGGACGAAGGATCGCCATGACCACCACTCCCAGCGCACTCCATGGTTCGAGCCCTGGTTCGAGCCCCGATTCGGGTTCTCCCCCTGGCCCCGGCCAACCCCCTGATTCGCTGCTCGACGTGCGTCGGGTGTCGCTCGCCTTCGACGGCATCCATGCGCTCGACGACGTCTCTTTCGAGGTCCGGCGGGGAGAGGTCTGCGCGCTCATCGGCCCCAACGGCGCGGGCAAGAGCTCGATGCTCAACGTGGTGAGCGGCCTCTACGCCGCCCAACAGGGCGAGGTGCGGTTCGAAGGTCAGGTGCTGTCGGGGGCACGCGAGCTCTCCCGGCGCGGCATCGCGCGCACCTTCCAGAACATTGCGCTGTTTCGGGGAATGACCGTGCTCGAGAACGTGGCCCTGGGGAGCGACTTCCGCGCGCGCTCCACCTTCCTCGAGCAAGCGCTCCGCGTCGGCCGCGCCCCGCGCGAAGAGCGCCGGGCCCGGGACGAAGCCGAGGTCATCATCCAGCTCCTCGACATCGCGGGCCACCGCGACGACGTGGTCGGCCGGCTGCCGTACGGCCTGCAGAAGCGCGTCGAGCTGGCGCGGGCCCTGTCGGCCCGCCCCAAGCTGCTCCTGCTCGACGAGCCGATGGCCGGGATGACCTTCGACGAGAAGCGCGACATGTGCCGCTACCTCATGGACGCCCATGAGAAGCTCGGGACGACGCTGGTCCTCATCGAGCACGATCTGGGAGTCGTGATGGACCTCTCCGACCACGTGATCGTTCTCGACTACGGGCGGAAGATAGCCGACGGCTCCCCCGAGGCCGTGCGCGCCGACGCGGCGGTGGTCCGGGCGTACGTCGGGTCGTTCGAGACCTGAGGAGCACGCCCGATGTCGTTCTTTCTGGAAGTACTGATTGGCGGGCTGCTCGCGGGCGTCATGTACAGCATGGTCGCCATCGGCTTCGTCCTCATCTACAAGGCCTCGGGCGTCTTCAACTTTGCGCAGGGCGCGATGGTGCTCTTCGCGGCGCTCACCTTCGTGTCCATCACCGAGCGCGGCGTGCCCTTCGCCCTGGCGCTGGTCATCACGCTGGCCGCGATGTTCGCCCTGGCGATCGCCGTCGAGCGCGCGGTGCTCCGCCCGCTGGTCAATGCGCCGCCACTCTCGCTCTTTCTGGCGACGCTCGGCCTTGCCTACGTGCTCGAGGGTCTGGCCCAGACCGTCTGGGGAACGCAGGTGCACGGCCTCGATCTCGGCATCTCGGACGCCCCCATCGGAGCCGGCGCGGTGTCGGTGAGCCGCTTCGATCTCTTCGCCGCGGCGACCGCGGCGTCTCTGGTGGGGGGGCTGGGCGCCCTGTTCCGCTGGACGCGCGCGGGCGTCGCCTTGCGGGCGGTCGCCGACGATCCTCTCGCCGCCATCGCCGTGGGCATCGACTTGCGGCGCCTATGGGCCATCGTCTGGGGCGCGGCGGGCGTTGTCGCGCTGGTGGCGGGATTGCTCTGGGGCGCGCGGGTCGGCGTGCAGTTCTCGCTCTCACTGGTCGTGCTCAAGGCGCTGCCCGTCCTCATCATCGGCGGATTCTCGTCCATCGCAGGGGCCATCGCCGGAGGGCTCGTCGTCGGCGCGTCCGAGAAGCTCGCCGAGGTGTACGTCGGGCCGCTCGTCAACGGCGGGATCGAGACCTGGTTTCCCTACGTGCTCGCGCTCGGGTTCTTGCTGGTGAAGCCCGCGGGTCTCTTCGGCGAGCGTTCGATAGAGAGGGTTTGAGATGAGCTCCGACGCCTCCGTGTGGCAACGAGCGCGCGAGCCGGGGGCGGCGAAGCTCTCCGCCCGCGTGGTCGTCCGCGCGGCGCTCGTCCTGGCCGCCGCCGCGCTGCTGGTCGCGCTGCCGTTGCTGGTCGACGACTACGTGCTGAGCGCCATTCTGGTCCCCTTGCTCGCGCTCTCGCTCGCCGGGATCGGGCAGAACCTGGTGACAGGCTACGCGGGTCAGCTCTTCGTCGGCGCGGCGGCGTTCATGTCGGTGGGCGCGTTCGCCGCGTACGACGTGCATCTCTACCTGCCCTCCACGCCGCTCCTCGCGACGTTCGCGGCGGGAGGCCTGGTCGCCGCGGCCACGGGCGCCCTCTTCGGCCTGCCCAGCCTGCGCATCCGCGGCTTTTACCTGGTCGTCTCGACGCTGGCTGCCCAGTTCTTCGTCGAATGGCTGTTCACCAAGGTCGGCTGGTTCTCCGGCAATAGCTCCTCGGGAGTCATCACCGCCCCGCCGCTGCGCATCGCCGGTGTCAGCTTCTCGTCTCCGGGCGGCCACTACTGGCTCTCGCTCCTCATCGTGGCGCCACTCACGCTGGCCGCCCACAACCTCGTCCGGGGACGCATCGGCCGCGGGTGGATGGCGGTCCGCGACATGGAGACCGCGGCCGCCGTGGTCGGCGTCCCCGTGCGCGCCTCCAAGCTGCTCGCCTTCGCCATCGGGTCGTTTTACTGCGGCGTCGCCGGAGCGCTCTGGGCCTTCGCGTACCTGGGCACGGTGGAGCCGCACGGGTTCGATCTCGATCGATCCTTCCAGATCCTCTTCATCGTCATCCTGGGGGGCCTCGGCAGCGTCGCCGGCACGTTCCTGGGCGCGGCCTTCATCGTCCTCTTTCCCATTGCCCTCGATCAGGCCGTCGCCGCCGTTGCGGGCCGCTCGGTCGATCCGGGCCTCTTGCAGAACCTCGAAAAGGTGCTGTTCGGCGCGCTCGTGATCCTGCTTCTGGCCAAGCAGCCCGCGGGGCTGGCCCGGCTCGTGGAGATCGCATGGATTCGCGCCCGGCGCTTCGCCGCCCGATACGCCCCGCGGTCACGCTCCTAGATTCCTCGTCTCCGTTTCTTCTCGCTCTCCCTCTCTCTCGTCCAACGTTCGAAATCGAAATAGTGGGCGCCACCCGGCGCCCGGAGGTCGCTGTCATGCTTCGATCACGCGTCTTTGCCCTCGCTCCATGGCTCATCGCGGCCCTGTGCACGAGCTCTTGCCGTTCGCACTCGGACAGCGCCCCCACGGAGGGTCCCGCCTCGGCGGCGGCCGCGGGCTCGGCGGCCCCGGGCGCGAACGATCCAGGAGGCAAGGAGCAGTACTTCCCTCTCCAGAGCTACCGCGTTGGCCCCTACGCCGCGGGCGGCAGCGGCTTCTTCGGCGGATTCATCGACTACATGCAGCTCGTCAACACCCGCGACGGCGGCGTGAACGGCATCAAACTGACGTGGTCGGAGTGCGAGACCGAGTACGTCGTCGAGCGCGGAGTCGAGTGCTACGAGCGGCTGAAGGGAGGTCTGAACGGCGCGCCGGCGGCGGCGATGAACCCGCTCAGCGTGGGCATCGCCTACGCGCTCATCGACCGGGCCACCACGGACAAGATCCCGCTCATCACCATCAACCATGGCCGCACCGACTCCACCGACGGCCGCGTGTTTCCCTACGTGTTCCCGCTGTCGCTCAATCCGTACAGCGAGATCTCCGCCATCGTGAACTACGTCGGGCAGCGCGAGGGCGGCCTCGACCACCTCAAGGGCAAGAAGATCGCCGTGCTCTACCACGGCTCGCCCTACGGAAAGGAGACCCAGCCCATCGTCGAACTCCTGGCGAAAAAGTACGGATTCGCCTCGACCCACATCGAAGTTCCGCACCCGGGCACCGAGCAAGAATCCCAGTGGCTCCAGATCAAGAAGCTCGCCCCCGACTACATCATCCTCCGCGGCTGGGGGATCATGAACCCGGTCGCGCTCAAGACCGCAGCCAAGATCGGTTATCCGGTCGACCACATCATCGGCAACATCTGGAGCAACTCGGAAGAAGACGTGATCCCCGCGGGCGCCGCCGCGACCGGGTACATCGCGATCACCACGCACCCCTCGGGCAGGGACTTTCCCGTGCTGCAGGACGTCGACAAGTACGTCGTCTCGCAGGGCAAAGGAAACATGGAAGACGCGAAGCGGGTGGGCACCGGGTACTACAACCTGGGAATCAACAACGGTATCCTGAACGTCGAGGCGGTGCGCGTCGCCCAGGGCAAGTTCGGCGCGAAGCCGCTGACGGGCGAGCAGGTGCGCTGGGGCTTCGAGCACATTCACATCGACGACGCGCGGCTCAAGGAGCTGGGTGCGGTCGGCCTGCTGCAGCCCATCTCGCTCTCGTGCGCCGACCACGAGGGCGGCGGCGCGGTGCGCTTCGAGCGGTGGGACGGCAAGAAGTTCAACGTGATCAGCGACTGGATCAAGGCCGACCGCGCCCTGCTGCGCCCGATCATCGAAGAGTCGTCGACGAAGTACGCCGCCGAGAAGCGCATCACCATCCGCGACTGCGACGGCGAGGCGAAGCTCTAGGTCATGACCACGCCTCCGCTCCTGGCGCTCGACAGCATCGAAGTCGTCTACGACGGGATCGTGGCGGCCCTCCACGGCGTCACGCTCGAAGTCCCGGCCGGCGGCATCGTCGCCCTCCTCGGCGCGAACGGCGCCGGCAAGAGCACGACCCTGAAGGCCGCCTCAGGCCTGCTCGCCGCCGAGCGGGGGAAGGTGGTGGCGGGGTCGGTCTCGTTCCGCGGCGCGCCCGTGCGCGCCCGCGGGCCGGTGCAACTCGTTCGCGAGGGCCTCGTCCAGGTGCTCGAGGGCAGGCATTGCTTTCCCCACCTCACGGTGGAAGAGAATCTGGCCACCGGAGCCTTCGCGCGCCGTCCCTCGGCCAGCGACCTGCGGCAGTCGATCGAGCGCGTGCTCGAGCGCTTCCCGCGCCTGCGCGAGCGTCGCCGGGCGGCGGCCGGCCATCTGTCTGGAGGCGAGCAGCAGATGCTCGCCCTGGGCCGCGCCCTCATCGCGCGCCCCACGCTGGTGCTCCTGGACGAGCCGTCGATGGGCCTCGCCCCGAAGGTCGTCGAAGAGATGTTCACGCTCGTGCGCACTCTGCACGAGACCGAGGGCATGAGCTTCCTGCTCGCAGAGCAGAATGCCGCCGCCGCGCTGGCCGTGGCGAATACCGCCTACGTCCTGGAGAACGGCCGTGTTGTCGCCGGAGGGACCGTGGCCGACATCCGCGCCCGCGTCGACGTCCGCGATCTCTACCTGGGAGGGACCGGCACGGGCCGAACGCGATTCCGCGCGCGGAGCGAAGCGCCGCCACCGGCAACATGAACACAGCCTGTTGAATTGAGCCGGAAGTCTCCTGCGTATTGTGGGGGAGGGCGGCTCGGAAGCACGAGAGGAACGATGATTCGCAGTTCACTGGCGATCGCCGTCGCGATCGCAGGGGCGACGACTGTCATGTCGCCCCCCGCCCAGGCCCAGCAGCCGTCCACGACCCCCGACCCGACGCAGCCACCGGCGGCGTCCGCGCCCGCGCAGGAGGCACCATCGGTCGCGCCGCCGCCCGCCGGCGCCGGCGTGCCCGCGGCCTCGTCGTCGAGCGTCCCCGTTCAGTCGGAGGGCACCACGGGGGTCGCCCAGTCCGTACCGCCGGAGGCCGCGAAGCCGGCGCTTCCCAGCGCGCTGGAGCTTCCCAAGTGGATGACCGGGGTGATGCTCGGGGGCGGAGCGCTACTCTGGTACTACCAGCCGATCAAGGTGCCCAGCACCGAGAACAACGTGAGCCTCTACTTCGCGAACCTGCTCATCGACGGCAAGTGGGGAGCCTTCGGGCTTCACGTGGAGCCGCGGTTTCGCGACACCAAGATACGGCCCTTCTATGATGGCCCCGCGTGGGTTGAGGAGGCGTACGGGTCGGTCGATCTGGGACCCGCCGAACTCCGGGTGGGCAAGACGTACAGCCACCTCGGCCTCTTTTGGTACACGTCGTTCTACGGCAACGTTCAGGTCTACGACGGACTGAAGCTCGATCCCGACTACGGCGCGTCGCTGCAAGGAAACGTCGGCAAGAGCGACGATGCGGTCAGCCTCAAGTGGTGGGCGCAGTATTTCGTCGTCGACGGCGGGACCAACGTGTCGCTGCAGAACCGCGACACCATCTCGTATGCCGGAGCGCGCCGGCGCAACCAGGCCATCGCCCGCGTGGAGCCGCAATTTCGCGCCGGCCTGGCGACCATCACGCTGGGCGCCTCGGGCGAGTACCTGCAGGCCGACCTGCCCTCGATCGGGCCGCAGAACGTCTGGCGCGTCGCGGCCGATGCCACGCTCGCCGTGTCGGGGCTGACCCTGCGGGGCGAAGTGCTCGAGCAGGACGGCCGCACGGTCACCGACTTCCCTTACGCGGGGACCCCGGCCACCGCCACCACCCCCGCCGTTCCCGGCCGCTCATCGGCGAAGACGGACTACCTGCTCGCGGGACTCGAATATACGCTCGGACCCGTGACCGCGCTCTACACGCTGAGCGCCGGAGCCTACCGGGACGTCTCCGTCACCCAGTGGATGCACGTCCCGGCAATCAGCGTGGCGGTGAGCCCGAACCTGTCCCTTCTTGGCGAGCTCGTGTTCTGGTCGAACGACTCGCCGCAGGGCAGCTCGCTCGTCGATCGAAGCTTCAACTTGACGCTGAACGGTCATATCTAGCGCAAGCAAGCAAGCAAGAGGAAAGAGCGGAAAGGCCAAAACCCATGAGTCATCCGGTCGCGAAAACGGATTTCTGCGACGCGCTCTCTCGCTTCGCCAGCGGGGTGGTCATCGTCGCCGCGCGCACGCCGGAGGGCCCGGTGGGCTTCACGGCGTCGGCGTTCTCGTCGGTGTCGCTCGATCCGCCGCTCGTGCTCGTCTGCGTCGGCAAGGCGGCCAGCGCGTACGGCGGGGTGATGGGCGCTGCGCGCTTCGGGATCAGCGTGCTGCAGGACAAGCAAGCGTGGCTAGCCCGGCAGTTCGCGCGCAGCGGGGACCGCTTCGCCGGCGTGCCCCTCGCGGAGGGCCAGGGAGTGCCCTGGATTGCCCGCGCGCTGGCGCTGCTCGAGTGCCGGCCCCACGCTCGCCACGAGGCCGGCGATCACGTGATCCTCGTCGGCGAGGTGGTCGCGGTTCGCATCGCATCCGGCAAGCCGCTGGTGCACTACGGACGCGCTCTCGGTGGCTTCGAGCTGGATGTCGCTCTGGCGCATGCGAACGCGACGGCGGGCGCGTCGCGGGTGGAGTCATGAGCGGCGTCGGGATCGTGTTCCTCGCGGGCAGCCCGTCGTCGACGTCGCGCTCGTCGTACGTGGCGGGGATCGTCGAGAAGCACGCCGCCGACGCGGGTATTCCGATACGCTCGTTCACCATACGCGACTTCGATCTGGCGGACGTCTTCTACGGGAAGGCCGACACGCCGGCCCAGGCAGCGTTCGTTCGCGCGGTCGTCGAGGCGTCTGCGATTGTCTTGTCGACCCCCGTCTACAAGGGGACGTACGCCGGTGGGCTCAAGGCGATCGTCGACCTCATCCCGCCGGACGCGCTCGCGGGGAAGGCGGCGCTGGGGATTGCGACGGCGCGGTTGCCCGCGCACGGGGCGGGGGTGGACCGCGGGTATCGGGATCTGTTCGCGTTCTTTCGCTCGCGGGTGGTCGATACGCTCGTCGTGCATGACGACGAGCTGAAGATCACGGACGGGCGGGGGGAGATTGGCGACGCGGCGGCGGAGCGGGTGGCCAAGGCGGGGCGCGCGCTCGTCGGCGTTTTGGGGAGGTGATCGGGGCGAGGTGAGTCAGGGCAACCCCAGATGGGTCCGCAGCCTCCTTTTACCTCGTCCCACTCGTCCTCACGATCGAGAACATCGCCGAGTTTCGAACAGTTCCATCACGACCGGGCGTATCGGCGCGCCGACTCCCTTCGAAATCGGGTCGATCGATCCGTTGC
>CALFNG010000523.1 GCA_937902985.1 uncultured Myxococcales bacterium | reverse complement strand
TCGCCGCCTGCGCCGTGGCCAGGGCAGCAGCATCGCAGCATCGGCACCTCGGAGCGATACCGCGCGTAGCTCTCGCCCAGCTCGCGCAGCAGGCTACGCTCCTCGAAGTGCACCCCGACGAGGATGTACGCGGTGAGGCTCGTGGCGAAGTCTGAGGACGGTCGTCAGGGCGAGGGGCTTCCCCCGCCGCCCAGGAGCCTGCCGCTGACCTCCTCGAAGTGCGCTCTTTCTAGGGTCTCAAGGTCCTCGTCACGCGTGCGCACAAATTCTTCGAAACGCCTCTCGGCAGACGCCTGCCAGGCCGCCTCGGATACGATGTGCCGGCGTGCGAGGCCGGGATCGTAGGGTCCGGCCAACGCCTGACGCAGCGCAGGCATTCCCTTCGGTTCCTCTAGGACGCGCGCGCCGCGCTTCGTACGCCAGGCTCCTGTCACCGACGGCGGCAGGATGTTGGGAAGCGCCTCTCGTCCATGTCGCGCGAGGAGCCTAAACGATCGCCGGGACTGTTCCGTGTCCGCCCGATGGCGCGCTAAGAGCATCGCGAATGCGCGGCTCCGAGCGTGGCGAAAGTCGACGTTGACCGGAAACGGACGGCGCTGCGCCCGACGATGTTCCCACTGAAACGTCCTGCCGCGGAGCAAGTCTTTCAGCGAATCGATCGTGCGAGTGATCATTGACGCGCTCGTCCCACCGCCGAAGGCTTCGATGTACGTCGTGAACCACAGCCAGTCACTCGCGCGCTGAATCGCCTGCCGTTTGAGATGCGTCCGGCCCAGGATGGCGCCGAATAGTACGACGATCTGCGAAGAATAGGGAACGAGCTCAGGGACGTTGATGTGACACCCGTGACTGAGCGCGTCGGCAACGACGCGCAGTCCTGCGCCAACGGTATTGGCGGCATCCGGCCTGTCTCGCAGGCCCAACGCGAGGCTTTCTGGCTTGAACTCGTAGCTCTCTTGACCGACCGCAAGGGCGAAACAGCGAAGAAGCACGTCGTCTTCGAGCTCCTGCCAGCCGAATTCGCTGAGCGTTTCGGTCCGAAGGCTGGAGAACGTGTCGAGGAGCTCGAAATCCTCGGCCCAGGCCAAAGCGTTGACCATGTGCAATGTGCTCATCGGCGTTCCCTTGCTGTTGATGAGCTGAAACGCGCGGGTGGCATGCTCAAGGTCGTCCGAGAACAGTGGGACGATGGGAACCTTATAGTCGAGCAAGATCTCCGCGACGCGGTCCGCCCTCTCGACGAGCGCGTCGCCATCGGGAAGTTTCGAGAGGTCTCGCTGCCGCCGAAGGAGTCGCTTGGAATCGAGTACGTGACTTAGGAGGAGTGAATGCACTCGTCTCGTGTCACCCTCCACGTCCGCCTGGTCTTCGAAAACCTCGAACGTGGAGGTCCCCAGGTCAACGTAAACGTCTCTCGGGGACTCACTCTCTTCATCATCTGCCGGCGTGTCGTGGCTCGCCGGATCGGCGATCAGGGCCACGTACAGCGTTGATAGCCGTTGGAGCCCATCGAGAACGTATTGCCTCCCGACCTCCGCAGCCCTGGGCTCGGGCAGCGCACGAGGTCCGATGTGTCGGGTTACCGGCACCGACCTCGAGGTGCGCCACGTCATAAACGTGCCGATCGGCAATCCCTCCAATACGCTTTGAATGAGATCGACTCGCTGCGCGCTCTTCCAGACATACGGGCGCTGAAATCGGGGGAACGCCAGCAAACCTTCGCGAATGTCCCTCAAAACTGACGCCAGCCGCTGGATCGTCGGCTCCGAAAGGTAGGACGCGCGCGGTACCCGTTCGGCGGTCATTGGATTCTCCTTCTCAGCCACTCCACGAAGCCGCGTAGCTCGTCAAACCCACCGTCCTCGCGCAGCTCGAGTTCACGCGCATCGGCGAAACGACGGCTGATATCGCGTCCGAAGCCGCCTTCGAGAGGCGTGCCCTGTTCGGAAGGCAGCCATGACGGGGGCGGCTGCCGCCCGCGATCTCCCTGGTGCCCCTTTTTCATATTGAAGAAGGGGCGAAACGATTCCCGGGACAGTGCCTTGACGAGTCTTCGCCTCCGACGGCGCTCGGCACCGGCGGCAGCTTCGGCCCAACGATGGAGCGCGCCAATCGGAAGGTAGTTCTCAATCGCGCGACGGCGCAGCATGTGATGCGGAAAGGCCTCGATGTCCCCCGCCTGCGCCCGTTCGCAGGCGTCAAGCGCCTCGACACTCGCACGGTAGAACCGCGCTCGGAACGCGCTACTTACCTCGGGCTCCGTCGCCGGACGCTCCACGGCGTCGCCATCGAACATGGCAGCGGCACGAATCGCCCGTGATGGATGCTCGGCGGCCCAATCTACGCGCTTCTTCAGGTCGCCAATGCCCCCGGCGTGCTCGAGCAAAATCCACTCCTTCTCGATTCGATCCCTAAACCACCGTTGCTCCTCCGCGAACATCATCGCAAGCAAGAACGCTGCATCGGATGTCCCGTTCTCCAGAACCACGCGAAAGGGCTTGCCTGCGAGCTCTGCGGCGTCGGGCACGGAGAGCGTCCACGTCGACCAAGCGGAGTCGCGCCGCTCCTCGACGTAGAGCGAAACCCCAGACGGCTGGATTGCGTTCTCAACGTCACTCCATTTGCGTGCCATGTCGGCTTCTTCCCGAGTCACCTTGTCGAGGGCGCTCAGCCAGTACGCGTGTGCTTCTTCGGCGTCCTCGTGCACCTCGATCCGATGACGGCCCGCGAGGGCCGCGGCGACGAGCTGGAACAGCTCTACGTTTGTTCCTCTCGCGAACACGCTTGCTCGCAATACGAAGTTCACGCAGGCGCCCTACGGGCCCGCAAAATCTGCCGGGCGATCTCGACGTCTTCCGAGAAGACGGTCGGTGGCCACGGCGGGTCGGGGCGCGCGTGAGTGTCGAACCGGATAGCCCGCGGCACGCCGCTTCCGTCTTCCAACCGTTGCACCCAGTGGACGATCACGTCATCCGGCGACAGTCGTTTCTGGAGCACGGCGAGTTGGACGTGCAGAAGTAGGTTCTCGCTGTGCGTCTCGATGACCAGGCGTGGTCGCTCGGAACCGGCTCCGCTCGAGACGGCCTGGACTAAGACCTTCGCGAGTTCGGCCTCGGCGGCGGGATGCAAGTGCGCCTCGGGCTGTTCGATAGCAATGACGCGCCCTCGAGCCTCTCCACGCTTCACGCGGGCGAGGAGGAGGAGGGGCGCAAGGGCTTGGCCGACGCCAGATCCCACGTCCAGGACGTGTCGCGGGCGCCCGTCGTCGAAGGCCGCCACAAGCGAAACCTCGCCACCCTCAGGGCGAACCTCGATGCGATGACCAAAGATTGCCTTCGAGGCTTCACTGACGTCGCGAAGGAGCAACGCGTTGTCTTCATGAGCGAGAATCTCGGTCGTCCCTTCGCCAGCGGGTGTCAGGACAGGCTGGCTGGCGGTAGGGACCCGCCTTGGCGGTGGGGCGCGCAGCGGCCCCAGCCAGTCGACCGAGGACGCCAACCCGTGCATACGGGCCTCGCACTCGGCAAAGAGGGCTTGCAGGGCAGGTGGTAGGCCCGTGGCCGGCGCGGGCCGTAGCCCCTCGAAGGCCAGCGCAGGCCGCTGCGGTTCCGTCTCGACCACCACCCGGTCCGCGTCCGGATCAAAATCGGCGGAGAGCACCTCCCGCCCGCCGGCATCGCGGGCCCTGAACGCGAAGATGACCTGCCGGCTGGAGCCAAGGTCACTGACGTCGCGAAGTCGCATCTCGATCTGACGGACGGTGTAAGAGGCATCGTCCCAGGACATCGTCAGGCCGAGATCGTTCCGGTCGACGAGGTGCGTCCTGATCTCGTCGTAGCGAGCGCCCATGGCGGACGGGTGCTCGAGAGCTAGCGGGCCGCTTCGGCTCTTCTCGGCGGCTCGGCACGACGCCGACACGAGGGGAAGCGAACGAAGGAGCGCACTCTTGCCCGAGCTATTGTATCCGAAGAGCAGCGTCAGAGGGCGAAGGTGCAACGTTGCCGGCTCTACGAAGCAGCGGTAGCGCTCGACGGTGACGGAGTCCAGCATTCCGCCGGGCAACGTACCCGACACGGCGCGCGCTGTCATCGACGTGGCATCCCTCGGCCCCTCTCCCAAAGCCCTTAGACGCCGGCTGCCCGCGCAACGCGAGCGCACCAGTTGCCTGCGAATTTC
>CALFNG010000522.1 GCA_937902985.1 uncultured Myxococcales bacterium | reverse complement strand
GGGCGTCCCTTCGTCCTTCCGTCGAGCACCCGCCACTTCGAGCGTGACCGCCCCTTCGCCATCGAGCACCTCGCCCTCGATGTCACGCTCGACGTCCGTGCCCGCGGCATCCGGGCGACGGCCGCCCTCGACGTGCGCCGCATCGACCCCGCCGCCGAACAGCTCGCGCTCGACGCCATCGGCTTCGAGGTGAGCGGCGTCCTGGTCGACGGCCGCTCCGCGCCCTGGGAGTACGACGGGCGCACCCTGCTCGTGCCCATCGCCGCCAGCCTCACGGCCGCCCGCGTCACGGTGACCTACGGCGCGACTCCGCGCCGCGGCCTCTACTTCCTCGAGCCCGACGAGCACTACCCCGAGCGCCCGCACCAGGTGTGGTCGCAGTGCCAGGAAGAAGACGCGCGTCACTGGATCCCGTGCCACGACAGCCCCCACGCGAAGATGACCACCGAGATGATCGCGCGCGTCCCGGCGGGCTGGCACGCCCTGTCGAACGGCGTGCGCGTCGAGGCCGACCCGAGCGGCGACGGCTACACGGCGATCTTCCACTACCGGATGGACGAGCCCCATTCGAGCTACCTCCTGACGCTGGTCGCCGGCGAGTTCGCCGAGCTCACCGACTCCGTGACCGTCGCCGGGCAGGGCGGGGCGCCGGCACGCACGATCCCGCTCTCGTACTTCGTGCCGAAGGGTCGCGAAGACGACGCGCGCCGCGCCTTCGCGCGAACGCCGCAGATGATCGCGCATTTCAGCGAGATCACGGGCGTGCCCTACCCGTGGGGCTCGTACGCGCAGATCGTCGTGGCCGACTTCATCTTCGGCGGCATGGAGAACACGACCGCGTCGACCATGTACGAGCACATCTTGCTCGACGAGCGCGCCGCGATCGACATCTCGTCCGACGATCTCGTCGCCCACGAGCTCGCGCACCAGTGGTTCGGCGATTTCGTCACGTGCCGGGCCTGGTACGAAGGCTGGCTGAACGAAGGGTTCGCCACCTTCTTCGAGCACGTGTGGACCGAGAAGCACCTCGGGCGCGACGAGTACGAATACGGCCTGAAGCACGACCTCGACGCCTACATCGCCGAGGCCCACGGCCGCTACCGGCGCGCGATCGTCTGCCAGGACTACGACGCGGCGCTCGATCTCTTCGATCGGCACCTTTACCAGAAGGGCGGCCTGGTCCTCCAGGCGCTGCGGACGGAGCTCGGCGACGCGCTCTTCTGGCGAGGCGTCGGCGCCTACCTCACGAAGAACGCGCGCGGCGTGGTCGAGACGCGCGATTTCCAGCGCGCGCTCGAAGAGGTGAGCGGCCGCAGCCTGGGGCGCTTCTTCGAGCAATGGATCCACAAGCCGGGGCACCCCGAGCTCGAGGTCGAGATCACGTGGGACAAGGGGATCCTCGCCGTTGCCACCAAGCAGACGCACCCGACGACAGACGGCGTTCCCGGCGCCTTCGAGCTCGTGCTCGAGCTCGATCTGGCCGACGCCGCCGGCAAGATCGACCGCCGACAGGTTCGCCTCACGGAGCGCCAGCAGACGTTCGCGCTCCCGGTCGTCTCTCGCCCCGCGTTCGTCGTCGTCGACCCGGGAATGCGCGTCGTCGGCGAAGTCCGGGTCAAGGTGCCGGGCGACATGCTGCGCGCGCAGCTCGAGGGGGCCCCGACCGCGCGGGGCCGCTGGCGCGCGGCGCAAGCCCTGGCGCGCATCGATGATCCCCCGACGCTCCAGGCCCTCGGCCGGGTGCTGTCCGACGAGTCGCAGTTCTGGGGCGTCCGCGCCGAGTGTGCCGAGGCGCTCGCGCGCCTCCGCGGTCGCGCCGCGTTCGACGTGCTCAAGAGCGTGAAGAACGGGGTGACGCTCGGTCACCCCAAGGTGCGCCGGGCGGTCGTCGAGGCGCTCGGTCACTTTCGCTCGACCGAAGCGCTCGATCTCATCAAGCCCCACGCGCTCCGAGACGCGAGCTACCTCGTCGAGGCCGAAGCAGCGAAGGCTCTCGGCAAGACCCGGCAGCCCGCCGCGCTCGACTCGCTCGTCGACTTGCTCGAGCGACCGAGCTGGTTCGAGGTCATCCGAGCCGGAGCGATCGACGGCCTCGCCGCTCTTCGCGACGACCGCGCGCTGCCGCACTTGCTCGCCCGCGTGCGCTACGGGCACCCGCAGCGCGCGAGGCGTGCGGCCATTCTCGCGCTCCCCAAGCTCGCGAGCGACCGGCGGACGCGCGAGACCCTCGAGCTCCTGCTCGACGACGCCGACCCCGTCCTGCGCGTCGACGTCGTGCGCGCGCTCGGCGAGCTGGGCGACACGAAGGCGAGGCCGGCCTTACGCGAGAGGCTCGACGTGGACCTCGACGCGCGCGTCCGGCGACGCATCCGCGAGATCTTGCGCGATCTCAACGAGCCGCGGCGCGCGGCGGATGCCTTGCGCGACGACCTCGAGAAGCTGCAGACCGAGCACGCGGATCTCAAGGTGCGACTCGCGAAGATCGAGGCCCGCCTGACCGGCGACGCCAGGGACGAGCCCCTGCCAACGGACACGACCGCCTCCGTCGAGGCCGGTGGAGGCAAAGGAGCCAGCGCCGGCAGCGCTGGCAACGGCCCGATGAAGAAGAAGAAGACCGGCAAGACCCGGAAGAAGCAGCCGTGACCGACGACTTTCCGATCCGCGTGGAGCAGCGCGGCGCCGTCGCCGTCTGGATCCTCGACCGCCCCGACCGCATGAACGCGCTCTCGCGGGCGGCGCTGGTCGCCCTCGGCAAGCTCGCGCGCGAGGCGGCCGTCAATGCGTCGATCCGCGCCATCGTCGTCACCGGTGCGGGCGACAAGGCCTTCTGCGCGGGCGCCGACCTCAAGGAGCGCCAGTCGATGACCGACGACGACGTGCGCGCGCAGATCGATCTCTATCGATCCGAGCTCGGTCCCCTCGATCGATCGCCCAAGCCGGTGGTCGCGGCCATCAACGGCCTCGCGCTCGGCGGCGGCCTCGAACTCGCCCTCGTGTGCGACCTTCGCGTCGCGGCCGCCCATGCCGAACTCGGGCTGCCCGAGACGTCGATCGGGATCATTCCCGGCGCGGGCGGAACGCAGCGCCTGCCTCGCGTCGTGGGCGAAGGGCGCGCCAAGGAGATGATCCTCCTCGCTCGACGGGTCTCGGCGGTCGAGGCTCTCGCCTGGGGCCTCGTGAACCGCGTGACGCCCGAGGGGCAGAGCGTCGTCGACGACGCGGTCGCCTGGATCCGTCCCATCGCCGAGGGAGCGCCCATCGCGCAAGCCGCCGCGCTCGAGGCGATCGACCGAGGCGCGGAGGTGCCGCTCGAGATCGGGCTTGCGCTCGAGAAGATCGGGTACGACAGAACGCTCCCGAGCGAGGACCGTCGCGAAGCGCTCGCCGCGTTCGCGGCCAGGAGAGCGCCCAAGTTTTCCGGGAGGTGAGCGATGAGAGCGATGAGAGACGTCGGCGTAGCGGCAGCGGCGGGAGCCATCGGTCGGCGAAGCGCCGCGCTCGGCGTCGGCCTGGCCATGTGCGCCCTCGCCGGCGCCTGTGCAGGCGCGGCTCCGGCCGACACCAAGGTCACGACGGAGTCCAGCAGCGGCAGCGTGCCCGACGCGGGGCCGCTGCCCACGCCCGCGTCATCGGCGGCGTCGGCGTCGGCCCCGGCGTCGGCTTCCCCCCCGGCATCGGTGGGCCCTCTCCCCACCGGCGGCAGCGTTCTCATCGGCGATATCGTGGCGCCGCCCTCGTTCGACCCCAAGCCCGCGATCGTGTCCGCCAAAGAAGAGCTTGTCGCCTGCTACAACAAGGCTCGGCAGACCACGCCTTCGCTTCGCGGGAAACTCATGCTCCGGATCAACGTGAGCGAGACGGGGAAGGTCATGCTCGTCGACGCGGCGTCCGGAGGTACGGCCAACGATCCGGTGCTCGTCGCGTGCATCTCGGAGGCTCTCCGCGCGGTGACCTTTCCGAAGCCGAACGGTCTGGCGACGATCTCGGCTCCCTTCGTTTTTCGGCCGTAGTCATCGCAGCCTGATCCCGTTCGAGCCCGTTCTGCGCTATAGGCGAGGGTAACGCCTTGTCCCTTGATGAGAAGCTGAAAGAGACGCTCGCCCGCGTCGAGCAGGGCGGCGCCGCCAAGTACCATCAGAAGAACGCCGAGCAGGGCAAGCTCTTCGCCCGCGAACGGATCGCACGGCTGCTCGACGCGGGAACCTTCGTCGAAGAGGCGGAGCTCGCGAACAACCTCGACCCCGAGCTCCCCGCCGACGGGGTGGTCACCGGCACCGGCACCATCGGCGGCCGCACGGTCGCCCTCATGGCCAACGACTCGACCGTGAAGGCCGGCTCGTGGGGTCGCCGCAGCGTCGAGAAGATCCTGCGCATCCAGGAGATGGCGGCGCACCTGCGCATCCCGCTCCTCTATCTGGTCGACAGCGCGGGCGCGCGCATCACCGACCAGCTCGACATGTTCCCCGGGCGCCGGGGCGCAGGCCGCATCTTCTACAACCAGGTGCAGATGAGCGGCCAGGTGCCGCAGGTCTGCTTGCTGTTCGGGCCGAGCGCCGCCGGCGGCGCGTACATCCCCGCGTTCTGCGATGTCATCGCCATGGTCGAGGGCAACGCGAGCATGTACCTCGGTAGCCCCCGCATGGCCGAGATGGTCATCGGCGAGAAGGTCACCCTCGAAGAGATGGGCGGCGCCAAGATGCACTGCAGCGTCAGCGGCTGCGGCGACGTGCTCTGCAAGACCGAAGACGAGGCCATCGACTTCGCCAAGCGCTACCTCGCGTACATGCCGCGCGACTTCAAGGGAACGCCGCCTTCGGCGCCGGCGCGCCCGGCGAAGAAGAGCGGCAGGCGCCTCGAAGATTTCATCCCGGCCGACGAGAACAAGCCCTTCGACATGATGTCCGTCATCGGCGAGATCGTCGACGAGGGGTCGTGGCTCGAGATCAAGAAGCTCTTCGCCCGCGAGATCTTGACCGGCTTCGCCCGCATCGACGGGCGCGCGGTCGGCATCGTGGCCAACCAGCCGAAGTGGCTCGGCGGCGTGCTCTTCGTCGACAGCGCCGACAAGGCCGCCCGCTTCATCTGGCTGTGCGACGCGTTCAACGTGCCGCTCCTCTATCTGGCCGACGTGCCGGGCTTCATGATCGGAACCAAGGTCGAGCGCCAAGGCATCATTCGCGCCGGCGCGAAGATGATCGCGGCCGTGTCGGAGGCCAGCGTCCCGAAGATCAGCGTCATCATCCGCAAGGCCTATGGCGCGGGTCTCTACGCCATGTGCGGCCCGGCGTTCGAGCCCGACGCGTGCCTCGCGCTGCCGCAGGCATCCATTGCCGTCATGGGCCCGCAGGCGGCCGTGAACGCCGTCTATTACAACCGCGTGCAAGAGATCCCCGAGGGGCCCCAGCGCGACGCCTTCGTGGCCAAGCTTCGCGACGAGTACCGCGCCAACATCGATGTCATGAAGCTCGCGAGCGAGATGGCCGTCGACGCCGTCGTTCCCGGCGATCGCCTGCGCGACGAGATCCGCATCCGCTTCGACCGCTTCGAGGGCGAGCGCCGGCGATCTCCGAAGAAGCACATCGTCTCGCCCGTTTAGCGTGAGTCGTCCGCGGGCGAGAGAGATTGAACAGGAAGACGGGAAGGCGGGAAGCGGTGAATTGGGGTTTTCCGTAGTGGTCACCTGGCGGCGGTCGCGTCGTGCACGGACCGCCGCTGCGGTCGTTGCGGCGTTCCTGGGTACGTCGGGGTTGGCCCGGGCCCAGTCGGCCGGCGTGACCGTCACGTCCCGGGCTCCCAACGGGGCCGAGCTCGTGCGTCTGCTCGGCACGCGGGCGATGGACGCGTTTGCGGTGCGCGGGGCGGCCTCGCGCGGGTTGCACGCGCAGGTGGTCCTGCCCGGGGGGATGCGTGGCAGCGAGCTTGGGCTTCCCGAGATCGCGCCGGGGTTCGCGCGATTCACGGGGTCTCCGGCGAGCCTCGTGGCGTTCGCCGATGCGCATCCGGAGGTGCGGGTCGAGGTCGCGCCACCGCTTCACACGCTCCTGAACGACGCTTCCGCCTTCGTGTTCGCCAACGAGGCGATCGCTCGGGGCATGGACGGCACCGGCACGCTGGTCGGCGTCGCCGACACGGGGCTCGACGTCACGCACCCCGACTTCCTCGACGCGCAAGGGCACACGCGCGTCGCGTGGCTGCTCGATCTCTCTGTGCCGCCGCTGGGCATGCATCCCGATCTCGAGCAGCAGTTCGGCGTCCCGTCGTCGACGGGCAGCGTGCTGGCGGGGGCCGTCTGGTCGGCCGCCGATATCGACGCCGCGATCGCCGCGGGGCAGACCGCGCGGCTCCCGCAAGACGAAGTGGGTCACGGCACGCTCGTCACGTCGTGCGCCACCGGTAACGGCCTCTCGGGCAAGTCGGCCTATCGAGGCATCGCGCCCGGCGCGTCGATCGTGTTCGCGCGCATCACCGGCAGCGGCACCGACGCCATCGACACCGACGACATGCTCCGCGGCGTCGGGTTCCTCTTCGATCGCGCCGCGGCGTTGGGCATGCCCGTCGTTGTGAACCTCTCGCTCGGCAGCGACTTCGGTCCCCACGACGGGACCATGGCGTGGGAGCAGGCGCTCGCGGCTTTCGTCGGTCCCGATCACCCGGGCCGTGCGCTCATCGCCGCCGCGGGCAACAGCGGCTCGGTCTCTGCCTTCGACGGGCCGCTCGTGCACCAGAGCGTTCACGTCAACGGCGACACGACGATGCGCGTGCCGATCCCGGCCCTGGCGGCCATGAGTGGCGTCGTCGAGGTGTGGGTCGCGATGCACGCGTCGTCCGATCTGCACGTCGGACTCGAAGCGCCCGGCGGCGAGTGGCTGCACCCCACCGCGCCCGGCGCATCCGCGAGCCACACGTCGGGAGGGGCCATGGCGGCCGTCTACAACGGCGCCGCGCCCAACAGCCCCGTGCCGCCGCAGTCGCAGGGTGCCGTCGTCGTCTGGCAAGGTGCATGGCCCGCGGGCACGTACAACGTGACGCTCGAAGGCACGGGCACCGCCGACCTCTACATCGAAGCGAGCGGCGACGCCGTCAGCACGAGCGGGCTTGCACTCGGCTTCGCGCAAGGCGTCCGCGAGGGCACGATCAACCTCCCGGCCACCAACCCTGCGATCATCGGCGTCGGGTGCACCATCAACAAGCGCTCGTGGCGCGGCCTCGACCAGACGTTCCACGTCCTCGAGGTGCCTCTCCTCGACTCGGCCGGGGGGGGCCCCAACGCCGCGAACGCGACGCGCGATCCCATCGACGGGGAGCCCTGCTGGTTCTCGAGCGCCGGACCGACGCTGACCGGCGTCCTCAAGCCCGAGATCATGGCGCCCGGCGCGGCCATCGTCGGCGCGCTCTCGCAGCAGGCCGTGCCCCCGTCGGCCACGAGCATCTTCGAGAACAGCGCGTGCAAGGGAGCGAGCTCGCAGTGCGAAGTCATCGACGCGCTGCACGGCGTGTCCGCGGGCACGTCGTTCTCGTCGCCGGTCGTGGCGGGAACGGTCGCCGTGCTCCTCCAGCACGACCCGACGCTGACGCAAGACACGATCCTCGCCGCGCTCCAGGGAGGGGCGCATCCGCTGCGTGGCCCGGCTGCCTTCGCCGATCAGGCGGGGGCGGGCGAGGTCGACGTCCTCGGCTCGCTGGCGAGCGTGGATCGACTTCGCGATCCCGTCCTGGCCCTTCCGGTGCGAACCGAGAGCTGGCTCGCGCTCGGAGCCGAGGAGTACCTCGCCGACGGGTCGACGCCGCTCGAGGCGGTCGTCGAGCTCCGGGCGTCGAGGCCGGCGACCGCCGCGCCGCGCGCCGCGGCCCCCCTCGCAGACGGCTTCGCCGAGGGCCGCCTGAACGTCTACGCGCTCGTCGATGGTGAGCCCTTCGCGGGAGCCGTGCAGACGGCGCGCCGCGGCCCCGGCGTCTGGGTCTCCACGGTGCAACTCCCCGGGGGTCTCGGCGGCAAGAGCCTGACGCTCGGCGCCACCTTCGACGGCGCCCCCATCGTCTCTTCGAAGACGGTCCCCATCGCAGTCGACGCGTGGAGCGCAGAGTATCTGGCCAGTGCGCGCGGAGGGTGCGCGATCGGCGCGGTCGGACGACGCGCTCGAACGACGGGACCCGATCCCTCGGTCCTGGTCATCGCGATCGGCGTGCTCGGGGTCGCGGTGGGTCGCGGGCGGAGAAGAGAGATGGGCCGCCGAGCGCGCAGAGGATAGGGATCAGAACGTGCCGACCAGGCCGAGCGTAGCGCCGCCTTGCGTGGGCGCGACCGTGGGCTGAATGTGCACCAGGCTGGGGTCTCGATGCCAGACGGTGGTCAGTCGCTCGATGGGCGATTCGATCAAGTACGTCGACGCGACCACCGTCAAGCCGAGGATGATCCCTGCGCCGCCGATGACGCGCGTGTCGATGCGGTCCGCGATGCTCGCGCCGGAGACCTCGGTGCCGATGATCGCTCCGGCTCCCATGAGCACACCGAGTCCCCCGACGAGGCGCCGGCCCCATCGCTCGCGCGCTTCCGCGGCCGCGAGCGCGTCGAGCCGTTCGTTCGCGAGCGCAAAGGCGCGGGCGTAGTCGCCGCGGGCCTCGGCCTCGTGATAGTCGGCCGCGAGGCGCTCTCCCGACCAGGGGCGCGAGAGCGTGTAGGCGCCGTAGGCGACCGAGAGGGCGCCCAGGCCGAGATACGCCGTGCCCCAGGCGTCTGCTGAAGTCTTCGTCGTGGCCGCATCGCTGCGGTCGAGTGCGATCAAAGAGACTCCGATGGCGCCGAAGTAGGCGCAGGCGCCGAGGTACAGGGTCCCCGCGAGCAAGCGATTGCCACGCTCGGCTCCCGCGATCTGGCCGAGTAAGAGGTCCATGCGCTCGGCGTCTTCGCGCGACACGCCGTACACCGGAGGCGGGTCCGCCTTCACCTCGGCGAGGTACGAGGTGATCGCGCGCGGCCCGAACGGGCGGGTGAAGAGGCGCTGGAAGATCTCCGCCGGGCCTCGCGCCGCGCCGCGTGCGGCGATCGGCTGGAGCGACGCGAGCGTGAGGTCTCCCGCCGCCGAGGGCACCGCGAACGACTGGAGCTCCGTGCCCGGCCCGGTCGGCCCTGCACGCTCGAGGACGGCGCCGTCGGTCCATTCGTCGGGCAAGGTCAAGACGAGCGGCAGGCCCCCTTCCTGGTTGGCATCGAGGAGCGGAAGCGACTCCCGGTTTCGCAATCGAATCCGTATCGGCGTCGCGTCGGTCAGGCGGACCGCGTGCGCCCCGGTGCGGCTCGCCGCCGTCAGGATCGCCTGTTCGTCGCGCCCCCCGGGGCCTCGCGAGAAGACGTGGGGTCGCATGTTGGGGTTCGGGACGTCGGCCGTCGCGTTGGCGACGAACGCGGCGAGCTCGGTGTAGCTGACCGCGCCGTCGCCGTTCGCGTCCGCGGCGCCGAGCAGGCCCGAGCGGACGACGTGGCTGAAGACGCCCGACTGGATCTCCGACCACTCGAACGACTCTCCCTCGGCGCTCGTCGAGAGGAACACGCCCACGTTCGGCAGCCGCGCCGCCAGAGACCGCGCCGCGTCTTCGGAGGTCGCGTAGTATCGGCCCCCCGGCCTGCGCGCGCCGAGCATGAAGAACGAGTTGCAGCTGTCGAGGATGACGTGCGCTCGCGAGAAGGGAATGGATCGGAGCCACAGCTCGAGATCGCCCGCCGTGAACCGCGCATCTTCGAGCTCGATGAAGCCGGTCCCGTCGTCGACGTCGCCGTGGCCGGCGAAGACGAAGTACACGTCGACGTCGCTGCCCGCGGCCGTGGCCGCCTGGACGCGCGCGGCCAGGCTCACGCCCACGCGCAGGAGCTCGGCCCGTGTGGGAGCCACCGCCGCCGCTCGGGCCTCGGGGAAGAGGCGCGCCGTGTCGTCGTCGAAGTCGGCAAGGAGCGACACGCGCTCCGGCGCGACCGTTCGCAGAATGGCGTAGTACTTCGCCGCGTCGTCGTCGGCGTAGTGGAGGTCGGGGCGGCGATGACCGAGGCTCCGGTTGTTGCCGATGACCACGGCGAAGGCGACGCGCGGAGGCGCATCGGCCCGGCTCGCCGGCGAAGCGAGGAGGGCCGCGGCGAGGGCGACGAAAAAGAGCCACCGCGACGTCATGGCGTCCCTCCCTTGGCGTCGAGCGCCTCGATCACCGTCTCGCGGACGTCGGCCCCCGGCAGCCGTTGAACGAGCCGGCTCGCGTCGAGCTCGAGTCCCTCGAACGCCTCCACATCGGATACGTGCGCCGGAGCCGACGTGATCACCGCGACGACGCGCAGCGGGCCGGGGACCACGTCTTCGAGCACGGCCGTCGTTTCGAGGACGCGCTCGTCGACCGTGGGCGGCAGCGCCGTGGAGGCCGGGTCGTCCCCGGGGCGGGAGTAGCTCGGCGAGATCCAGTGGATCGCGCGATGGGCGTCTACCGCGAAGAGCAGCAGATAGGCTGGAGCCCGGCCCAGGTTCCGGAAGCCCGCCGTGAGGGGCGTCGCCGGGTCGAGGCGCGCGCCCGAGGTCAACGCACGGAGCCCGCCCTGCGAAACATAGGGCTGCACCCCGACGTCCCGGGCGATCGTGGCCTCGAAGGAACCGCCGCGAGGGCGCCACGCCGCGCTCTCCCGGGACCGCCGGAGATCCACCATGAGCACGAGTGCCAGCGCGCACGCGGCGACCGAGCTCCCGATCCCGATCCACCGCCCGCGCGGTGTACGTGACGGTGTACGTGACGGTGTACGTGACGGTGTACGTGACGGTGTACGTGACGGTGTACGTGACCGAGCAGTCGCCGCCGGCGGGGCGACGTGCTCGAGGCGCTCGAGCCGGTCCATGACGGAACGCGCGTGGGCGCGCGCGTCGACTCGCTCGCCGAGGGCGCCGGAGACGGGAGCTCCCAGGTCGCCGATCAGCGCGCGAAGCGCCTCGTCCCGTTCGCGGCACCGAGCGCAGCGCGCGACGTGCGCTTTCATCCTCTCGGCTTCGTCGACCGAGAGCGCGCCGTCGCTCCAGCGCACGAAGTCGTCGTCGTTCGGGCAGTCCGTCATCGGTTCTTCTCCAGTAGGCCCCGGAGCAGCCGGAGGCCGTGGTGGACGCGCGAGCGCAGGGTCGATTCGCCGACCCTCAGGACCGTGGCCATCTCGTCGTACCCGAGCTCCTCGGCGTATCGGAGCAGCACGGCCTCACGCATCCGTTCGGGCAGCCGCGCGAGCGCGTCGCGAACGCGTCGCCGCCGCTCTTCGAGGAGGAGACGATCGATCTGCTCGGCCGACGGAGGCGCCGCGGCGTGCGTTGCCGTCTCGGCGTGGCGGCGGACGACCTCGCGTTGCCTCGCATGATTGCGGCATCGGTTGCGCGCCGCCGTGATCAGCCAGACCATGAACCGCCCGTCTGCCCGGTACTTCGCGCGCTCGGTCCAGAGCGCGACCCACGTCTCCTGGGCGAGCTCGGCGCCAAGCTCACCGTCGTTCACGAAGCGGGCGCACACCTGAACGAGGCGCTCGGCGTGGCGCTCGACGAGGACCGCGAACGCTTCACGCAGGCCGGCCTGCGCGAGCGTCATCAGCTCGTCGTCGCTGCGCGCCGGCAAGGGCTCCGGCGCGGCTCGCACCAGGCGAGGAGAGGTCATGGCTGCCCATAGAACACGCTCGGTCGGGTCCGCGTTGACGGGAAATGTCGCCGCGGCGTCGCGAGACCCCGAGCAGTCTTCCAAGGCGGAACCTGATGAACGCGCCCGGCTGCAAGCACGAACGCACCTCGGTGCAGGAACGAATGCACCTGGGTGCCAAGGCAATGGCCGTCGCGTGGATCCTCGAACCCACCCGGGTTCAGGAGCGACTTGACCTGGAGAGGGGCATCACTGCACCTCGACACGGGCACGACTGCACGTGGATACGAGCATCACGGCACCTGGATACGAGCCCGGATGCACCGGGGTGCAAGCGCGAATACATCTGGATGCGAACCTGGCTGCACCCGGGTGCAGGCCGGATGAATTGGCCATTGAGGACCTACGGGCGCCCGGCCTTGACCACCCGGTCGAACATCGCCGGGGTGAAGACGCTCCCCCGGAGCTGGATGGCCACGCGATCGAACACGTCTTTCCACTCGCGCTTCTCGGCTTCGCTCAGGTCGTAGACCGTCTTGGTCGCCTTCATCCGGTCGAACGCCTGCGCGTCGAGGTTGCGAACCATGGGCTCGAGGCGGCCCTGCAGCGCCGCGCCGCGGGCCGACATGATGTCTTTGAAGCGCTGCGGCAGCGCCTGCATCCTCGCCGCCGAGGCGAGAAACCCGCCGATCGCGAAGGCGATCGTCTGCGCACCGACATGCGTGATCCGCGACGAGAACTGGAGCTGCTCGGCAAGGAGCGGCGAGATCGAGAGGAAGGTGATCGATCCGTTCTGCAGGCCGGGGAGGATCTCGGTGACCGCGATCGACCTCGGCGCGATCCCACCGACGGCCGAGAACAGGACCGGCTGAACGGGATCCCCGGCGACCACGAAGACCCCCTTGCCCTGAAGGTCCTTCGGATGATGCACCTCGTAGCCGACCGACATCGTCTTGATCGACCCGGCCCCGCCCCACCCGAGGACGACGAAGCCCCGCGCTTCGAACTCTTTCTCGAGGTCGTCGGCCACGGCGGCCCGCGCGGCGTCGAGCTGGTTCCAGTCGGCGAACACGCCGGGGAGCTGAAAGAGCAGAGCGTCGGTGACCCCCGTCTGCGCGAGGCCCGTGGCCGAGACGACCGCGCCGTCGAGCTGGCCGGCGCGGATCTTCTGGACCATCAGGACTTCATCGCCCGCCTGGCCGTTCCACTGGAAGTCGATCTCGAGGTCGCCGCCGGTGTCGGTCGACACCAGCGCGGCCCACTTCTTCAGCTCGCGACCCCAGGGCGAGTTCTGCGGGAGGAGCGTCGCGAATTTGAGCGTGGTCGTCGCGGCTCTCGCGCTGCCCGAGTGCCCGACGAGAAGGGCAAAGGCCACGAAGGCCAGCGCCGTCCTCAGGTACCGCGCCAGGTACCGCGACAGGTGCAGCGTTACGTACATCAGCACGTACACGCCGCGCGGTCGAACCGACTCGCTCACGGTTTCGACGGCGCAGCGTCTCCTGGGGGGGGTGGCGCCTGCATGGCCGACAGCGTCGCCGCGTACGTGTCGTTCGCCCGCGCGACCACGTACATGCGAATGAGCTCGGCGAATTCAGGGGTCAGCACCGGCGCAAAGGTTACCATGCCGTTCTGCGCGCGCTTGCCGTCGAGCACCACGCTCTTCCAGAGCTCGGGCGTGACGTTCATGGGCGACCATCGCAGATCGGGCAAGACGCCCGCGCCGACCGCGGAGTCGCCGTGGCATACGTTGCAATAGCTCTCGAAGAGGAGCTTGCCGATGGGGAGCTGCTTGGTCGCGTCGCCGAAGCGCTCGGGGGGCTTGGCGGGAGGCGGCATCGGCGGCGGCGCCGGGAGCTGCGCCATCGCTCCGAGGCGAAACGCCAGGACGCGGCTTCGGTTCGTGGCGATCGCGCCCTTGCGAGCGATCTCGCCGAAGGCGAGCGGGAACGTGCCGCCCGAGCCGACGACCACCGCGATGTATTGCTGACCGCCGACCGCATACGAGATGGGCGCGGCCACGATGCCCGTCTGCGCGTTGAACGACCAGAGCGGCGCCCCCTTGTCGGCCGAGTAGGCGTTGAACGTCCCCGCGCCGTTCCCCTCGAAGACGAGCCCGCCGGCGGTGGAGAGCACGCCGCCGTTCCACGCCCCTGCCTGCTCGACCCGCCAGACTTCTTTCTGCGTCACGGGGTCCCACGCCTTGAGGTAACCGTGCACGGTCGCCAGGACGCCCGCCATGGCCTTCGGGTCTTCGGGCATCGCGATGATGCTCGGGTCGATGCCCGAGTTGAAGGCGAGGGGGTCGGGCGTGAACGTCTTGGGATCGCCGTAGGCGAACGCAACGTCGTGCACCGGCAGGTAGACCAGGTGGGTCTGCGGGCTGAACGACATCGGCTGCCAGTTGTGCGAGCCGAGCGGGCCCGGCAGCGCGATCCACGGTTTGTGGGTATCGCCGAAATGCGCCGCGGGGTTCTGGAGCGGGCGGCCGGTCTTCATGTCGACGCCGCTCGCCCAGTTGATGGTCGTGAAGGGCTGCGCCGAGAGGAGCTTGCCGTTGGTGCGATCGAGCACATAGAAGAAGCCGTTCTTCGGCGCCTGCATCAGCACCTTGCGCGGCTGCCCGTCGAGCGTCAGATCGGCCAGCACGATGTGCTGCGTCGCGGTGTAGTCCCACGACTCGCCCGGCGTCGTCTGGTAATGCCAGACGTATTCGCCCGTCTCCGCCTTGAGCGCGACGATCGACGAGAGGAACAGGTTGTCGCCGCCGCCGGGGCTCCGCAGCCGCTGGTTCCACGGCGAGCCGTTGCCGACGCCGATGTAGAGGAGATCGAGCTCCGGATCGTAAGCCATAGAGTCCCACACGGTGCCGCCGCCGCCGAGCTTCCAGTATTCGCCTTTCCAGGTGGCCGCGGCCTTGGTGAGGATCGGGGCCTCGACCGGCTGCGACGGATCGCCGGGCACCGTGTAGAAGCGCCACGCGAGCTTGCCGTCGTCGGCGTCGTAGGCCGAAACGTACCCGCGCACGCCGAACTCCGCGCCGCCGTTGCCAATGAGCACTTTGCCCTTCACGATGCGCGGCGCGCCCGTGATCGTGTATTTCTTGGTCTGATCGACCGTCACCACCGACCAGGCCTCCTTGCCGGTCTTCGCGTCGAGAGCCACGAGGCGCCCGTCGAGCGTGCCCACGTAGACGCGGCCCTTCCACAAGGCGACGCCGCGGTTGACCACGTCGCAGCACGCCTTGACGCCCGTCTCGCCGGGCACCTTCGGATCGTACTGCCAGAGGAGCTTGCCGGTCGCGGCGTCGATCGCCTGCACCTTGCTCCAGGCGCTGGTCGAATACATCACGCCGTCGGCGACCAGCGGGGTCGCCTCTTGCCCGCGCGACGTGTCGAGATCGAGCGACCACGCGAGCCCGAGCGTGCCCACGTTGCCCGTCGAGATCGACGTCAGCGGAGAGAAGCGCTGCTCGTCGTAGGTGCGGCCGTGCGAGAGCCAGTTGTCTTGATCGTGATCGGCGCCCACGAGGCGCGCGGCGTTCACCTCGAGCGCCGGCGTCGGCGCGGCTTCGGGAGCTTGCGATGGCTGCGCCGGGCCCTCGGAGCCGGAAGAGTGGTCACACGCCGCGAGCGGCAGCAGACACACGAGTGCAAGACGGGCTGTCGAGCGCATCGCTTTCGTATCCTCCCGCGCGGAAGGAGACGCCGAAGAGAGAGGAGTTGCAAGGAGGTCCGCTGGGGTGGCACGCGTGTCGCCAGCGTGGTCACCGATGCAGTGCGTCACGCGCGTCGATCCGTTCCCGGCCAGCGCTCACCTCCGGCGGACCCTGAGGCAGGCCCGGGGTCCCACACGGCGTGCACTGGTTTGATGGCCTGCGGCGCGTCTTCCCTCGTATGGAGGTGCAGCTCCCAGTAGCCGACGTCGCGCCACGACCCGAACATCCACCCGACGCCTGCACGCCGGTTTCGTCGCCGCGTACTGACGTCCAGACCCGAGCAATGCCTCTTCGTTGACGAGGCAAGCGCCGCGGCCCATGGTTCAATGATGCTGGACCCGGCGGCTCTCGCGGCGCACGTGGAGCGGGTCGTCCGCGACGGATACACGATCGTGAGCGACGCGATCGACATCGCGCTGCTCGACGCGCTGCAGGCCGACCTCGCGCGCATCGAGCACGACGAGCGCGTGGCGGCGGGCGACAACGTCTTCGAGGGCTTCCGCACCGTCCGCATCTACAACCTGCTCGCCCGGGGCAAGGTCTACGAATCGATTCCCGTTCACGACTCCGTCCTTCCCATCGTCGAGCAGGTGCTCGACAGCGGGTGCCTCGTGTCGTCGCTCTCGTCGATCGCCATCGACCCGGGCGAGGTGGCGCAACCGATCCACGCCGACGATCAGCTCATTCCGCTTCCACGACCGCACGTGCCGATCGTCTGCAACACGATGTGGGCCGTCACGGACTTCACCGCGCAGAACGGCGCGACACGCCTGGTCCCCGGGTCGCACGCGCGAGATCGCGCGCCGGACTTCGGTGAGCCGCTCGAGACCATCGCTGCCGAGATGCGACGCGGCAGCGTCCTCGTCTATAACGGCAGCCTGTGGCACGGAGGCGGCGCGAACGGCTCGACCGCCCGGCGCATCGGCATCGCGATGAACTACTGCGCGGGCTGGGTCCGGCAGCAGGAGAATCAGCTCCTCGGGATTCCGCTCGAGACGGCCCGCCGCTTCTCCCCGCGGCTGCGAGAGCTCTGCGGCTTCGGGCTCTATCGTCTCCTCATCGGTCACATCGACAAGTGCAGCCCCGTCGATCTTCTCGACGGGACGGGACCGCGAAGAGTGGTCGGCGTGACGAGCTCCTGACCGGCCTCGAGGTCCGAGTGCGAGCGCGTTCAGGGGAACGTCGTGAAGAGGTCCGACAGATCGCTGGCGCTCGCGGCCTTCGCGAGGACCGGCAGGCCCAGGATCTCGTCGATCGACTTGACGAGCGAGCTATGCGTGTACGCGACGCTGCCCGTGTATCCAGCCTTCACCGTGGGTCCGAGCGCGACGAAGGGCATCTTGCCCGTGGTGTCCCCCTCGTCCCACGCGAGGAGAATGACGCCAGCGTGCGCGTTCGCGTAAGTGATGAGGGGCGGAAGCTCCGTCTTCAGCCAGTCGTCGCCCGACTTGATGGTATTGGAATCCGGACAGCCGGAAGCGCCGTGCATGTCGTTGCACAGGTTCGGCGTGATGAACGTGTAGGACGCCACGTCGCCGCCGGCGAGATCGGCGGCGAAGGCGCTGTACGCGCGGTGATGCATGACGCAACGGGCGCTCGTCGCCGACGGCGTGGAGCCCACCACGTCCTGAAAGAAGACGAAGGGGTCGTGCTTCGCGGCATAGAACGAGTCGCTGTGAATCGGGCACGCGCCGGTCGTCGCTGTCAGGCCCTCCTGGTAGGTGCGCCAGGTGGGACCTCCCGCGGCCTCGATCTGCGTGGCCAGATGCGCCGTGTTCGACGTGCTGTTCGACGGTGACGGATCCGCGTCGGACGTGACGGTCACGTCGGAGAACACGTTCGTGGCCGCCTCCATCCAGACGTAGTGGGGCTCGCTGGGAATGATCAGTGACAGCTCGTCGCCGAAGTTCGTCGCATGAGCGCCCATGGCGAGGAGCATGTTGTTGATGTACGGCGCGTCGGTCGTGTCGCCGTAGATCTCGGTCGAATCATGGTTCTCCATCGCGATCACGAAGACGTGCTGGATCGTGCGCGCGGTCCCGCCGTCCGTGGGCGGCGGAGAGCCCGCCTCCCCGTTCGAGTTCGATGCGTCGCCGCTGGCCGAGCCGGCGTCCGACCCGGCACCAGAGCCGCCCCCGCTCGAGCCGCCTCCGCTGGAGCTGCTTCCGCTGGAACCGCCGCTCGAGCCGCTTCCCCCGCCACCGTCTCCTGCGCCGCCGCCTGCGTCGGGCGTGGAGCCGCTGCTGCCGCAAGCGAGCGCCGCGACCATCACGAGCAGACCGACCATCGCCTCGGGCCTGAGCTGTACCCTCATGACGGAAGTGATCCCTGAGCAGGGCGAGAGCACAAGGCTCGAAAACGTCCCCGACCGGTGCCGGCCTCGAGACGCCCGGGCCAAGTCGAACGATGTTGCAAGGATTTTGCGGGTTCGCCATCGGCGTTGCCGAACGACGCTCCGCGCCCTGCATGTTGCGCGATGGAGACGCGATGCGGCGATCCACTCCGTTTTCGTCATTACGTTCCTCGCTCCCCGCCCCTCGGAGTTCCCGTGAGAAGGCCCTCATACCCTTTCAGCGCCTTGCCAATGAGAATCCCTCCGGCCGACGAGATC
>CALFNG010000521.1 GCA_937902985.1 uncultured Myxococcales bacterium | reverse complement strand
TTCGCGAGCTGCGCGGCGACCACCGAGCAGGCCACGGAGCTGCCGCTCGATCTCTACTTCATGCTCGATTCGTCGGGCTCGATGGACGACCTCATCGCGGCCAAGGCCTCGAAATGGACCTCCGTCGTCTCGGCGATGAACGCGTTCGTCGGCGACCCGGCGTCCGCGGGCATCGGCGTCGGCCTCCAGTACTTCCCCCTGACGGCAGCCGGGGTCCCCAAGACGTGCACGTCGTCGGCGCAGTGTCCGGCCAATCCGGCGGCAAATCCGCCCACGACCGGTCCGTGCTTCTTCAAGGCGTGCGACATCACGATGACCAACGCCGTGCAGCCTTGCGATACCGACGCCGAGTGTGCGCCCATCGGATGCAAGGCGGTCGGCACCTGCAGCAACAACGCCGACACGGTCTGTCCGGCCGACGGCAAGCACCCGCAGTGTGGGCCCGACGCCAACGGCTTCGACCTCGGTACGTGCACCGCGCTCACCACTTCGACCTGCATCGAAGGCGATAGCTGCGCAGCGCAAGACTACGCGACCCCCGCGGTTCCGATCGCAGCCTTGCCCGGTGCGGCGGCGGCGGTGACGGCGTCGCTGATGACCCACTCCCCCTCGGGGAACACCCCCACGTCGCAGGCCCTCCTCGGCGCCATCGATCAGGCCAAGTCGTTCGCCACGGCGAACCCCGGGCACTCCGTCGTCGCCGTCCTGGCGACCGATGGCATCCCCGATGAGTGCTCGCCCAACGACATCCCGGGGATCGCGCAGATCGCGGCGCAGGGGCTGAGCGGCGCGCCGAGCGTCAAGACGTTCACCATCGGCGTCTTCGCTCCGGACGCCATCGCGTCGGGAACCGCGGCCCTCAATCAGATCGCGAGCGCGGGCGGCACCAAGAAGGCCTTCATCATCGACACGACCGCGCCGAATCTCGAGCAGCAGTTCGAGACAGCGCTGAACGCCATTCGCGGTGCCGCCCTGCCTTGCCAGTACGAGATCCCCGTGCCCGAATCCGGCGTACCCGACTATACGTCGGTCAACGTCGAGTACACCTCGGGAGCCGGCGTCGCTTCCGGCGTGCCCTACGTGCGCGCCTCTTCGAACTGCGGGACGGCCAGCGGCTGGTACTACGACGTGGATCCGGCCGGCGGCAGTACCCCGTCGGCAATCTTCGTCTGTCCGGGGACGTGCTCCACCCTCCAGAGCGACGCAAAGGGGCGCGTCGACGTCGTGATCGGGTGCGAGACCGTCACCCGCTAGATCACGCGAGAAAACCCGGAAGCGCGCGAGGGCGCAAGGCAACAAGGTCCGTCCCGTGCCCGACGTCTACGACGAGAGACCTTACACCGCGCACGCTTACGCCGAGACGCATCCCGGTCGCCTCGCCGCGTCGGCGCGGCTCGCGCGATGGGAGGCGCCGCCCGTCGAGACGGCGCGGGTGCTCGAACTCGGATGCGGTCGGGGAGGCAATCTGCTGCCTAGGAGAGCCGAGGCGTCGTCTCGCGCAAACGCAAAGAGGCAGAAAAACGTAGGCCAACGTGGTTGTCTGTGCTCACCCCACCGGCACTGGTCAGGCACGTTTGACGCGCCGCCCCTCGTCGTCGCCTTGCAAAACGAGTAGACGACCGGCGGCGACGCGGTAGAAGCGTTCTATGAAGGCGAGTGGGCGAACCTGGATGTGCCTGGCGGGGGGCGCCGGCGCCTTCGCGTTGGCTCTTCTCGGATCGTGCGGTGGGGCCCAGTCGAGCGATCTCCTCACGGCTCACTCCGGCGATTCAGACGACGCCAGCATGGGCTCGAGCTCGGCGGCCGAGGCCGGTCAGCGCGAGACAGGGGGCAGCAATCCCCCGGGGCCCGACAGCTCGAGCAGTGGCAGCAGCAGCGGCGTCATGACAACGTGCGGCGCCGATACCTGCGCGAACGGCTGCTGCAACTCGAATGGGAAGTGTGTCTCCGGCAATGACAACGCCGTCTGCGGCTCGAACGGCACGGCCTGTCAAGACTGCACGGCCGCCGCGAACGGCGGAATGTGCTCCGCGCGGACCTGCACGCCCGGCAACTCATCCGGCTCGTCGTCGAGCTCGTCGTCGAGCTCGTCGTCGGGCGGCGGCTGCACACCCGCGACGTGTCCCCGATGCATCATCGGCATCCCCTGTTGCTCGGTACTCGACACGTGCATCTGCAATCCGTTCGTCCTGACATGCCCCTAGGGCAGACCGATGCGCGTGCCGTCGACGCGCGCCGCGTCCGCGGTTCCTTGCCGCCGGGACCCGATGGGGGGCTCGGGAACACTCTCACTCTCGAGCGTGAGCCGAGCGGGAATCGTAGGCGCTGAAGCCGCCTACGGGACGACGTCGACGGGCTTGCTCTCGGCGAACTCGGCGCTCGCGAGCTTGACCACGCGCTCGTTGCCGGTGAGACCGCTCGAGACCTCGATGCTCGCTCCGGTGTCCCGCTCGACGATGACGGAGACGACCTGGGACTGCGCCTGGCGCTGATCGAGGTCGGACCTGAGCGCCCTGGATCGTGGCGACGTCGGCCCGGATGAAGTTGGTCCCGTAGTCGAAGAGCTGCTGCTCGCTGAGCGACGTGCTCTCGAGCGCGATCTGGAGGATGGGAACGTTCGACGCGCTGTAGCGGATGACCGTAGCACCGGCCTCACGACGTGCTCGCCTCGACCCGACGAAGGGGCGCCCGCTGCCGACGGCCGGTCGGCGCAGGCGGGGGCGGCCGGCGGCGGGCGGCGGTGCTACCTTCGCCGTCCGCATGGATGATCTCGTTACCGTCGCCGCTTACATGGATGTGCCCGAAGCCGAACTGGCCAAGGAGCGCCTCGAACTCGAAGGCGTCGCGGCCTACGTCATCGGCGGGCAAACGGCGGGCGTCATGCCTTTTCTCACCGGACCGACGGGCGGCATCCGCTTGCAGGTCGCGCGCCTCGACGTCGAGCGCGCGCGGGAGATCCTCGGAACCTGACGCGAGACGCGGAAGCGCGAGGCGCGCTACGATCGCGGGGTGACCGCCGGTCGCGGTCCGCTGCGATTGGCGGGGGAGCCCCCCGGGGGCTCGAGCTGATCGAGCAGCGCGCGCGTCGGGAGATGGGCGCCGTCGATGCCGAGGGCGCGGCTCGCCATGCGCTTCGCCTTTCCGCGATCGCCTTTGGCGTGCGCCATCAAGGCCAGTCGGTAGAACGCGTTCACCTGGAGCGCGGCATCGGGGCCGTGGCTGCCTTCGCGCGACACTGACACGGTGAGCCCCGAGAGGGCTCGCTCGGCGAGCTTGTCGTCGTCGAGATCGATCGCGACGAGGCCGAGGAGCATCGCGATCTCCGCGTTGCGCCAGTCCATGCCGAAGCCGGCCTTCAGTGAATCGAAGGCCTCGGCGATCTCGTCGAGCGCGAGGTGCGCCTTGGCCGCCTCGAGGTGGGCGCGCGCCAGGAGCGGCGTTCGCTTGCCGCGAGCCTTCGCCGTCGCGTCTTCGAGCACGGCGATCGCTTGGCGCGGCTGCCCGAGCTCCCTCGCCGCCGTCGCCCAGAGGAGAACGGCGTCGAGGCTGTCGGTGTCGGCGGCGCGAGCGCGCCCGGCGACGGCGAGCGCGCCCGCGGGGTCGTGGGCGCTGTCGAGCAGAAGGTTGCCGGCGCGGACGAAGAGGCGCGTCCGCTCGGCAGGCACGTCGTGCCGCTCGGCATGCGAGGCCAGCAGGCGCGCCAATCGGCCGAAGTCGCCCGTGATCTCGCAGACCCGTTCGAGGCGCTGCATCAGCTCGTGGCTATCGGGCGTCTGCAAGAGCGCCTTCTCGAGCCAGTCGCGGGCCGCCCCGGCGTCGCCGGCGCGCTCGCAGACGTCGGCCATCGACAGGACCACCCGGAGCATCCGATCGCGGTTGCCGGCGTCGGCGACGGGCAAGAGCGCCTTGTAAGTCTCGAGCGCGAGCGACCACTCGCCGTGCGCTCCGTGGATCGCCGCCATTCTCTCGAGGCCGTCGGGATTCGCCGGGCTCCGCTCGAGGAGGCGCGCCAGCTCGCGCTGCGCGTCTTCGAGGCGCTTCGCGTCCAGCAAGACGTCGACCACGCGCACGGCATACACGTCCGCCGTGGCGGGGAGGCGGGCGCCGTTCGCCGCCGAGGCCTGCCGGGCCAGGACGCGCTCGTGGAGCGCGAGGAGCGCGTCGACCTGGTGCTCGTCCGCGACCGCCGCGCTCTCGAGATCGAAGAGGGCCCCGTCGTCGTCGCCCAGGCTCTCGCGAGCCCCGGCGCGGAGGGTCAAGAGCTCGGGGTCGTCGGGCCGGGCCGCGATGGCGGGATCGAGCAGGCGGAGCGTGGCGCCCTCGTCGCCGGCCAGACGGTAGGCCTCGACCAGCCTGCGAAAGAACGCGCCGTTCCCGGGATCGGAGGCGAATCCGAGCTCCAGCGCCCGCCGCGCGCCCGCGGCGTCTCCGCTCCGATCGCGCAACTCGAGCAAGCGCTCGGCGAGGGGGGCGGTTCCTGCACCGCCGATCGCGAGGCGTTTTTCGAGACCGTCTGCGAGCCGTTCGCTCCCGAGGGCCGCGAGTTGCTCGATGAGCGCGTCGAGCCGTGCCGGATCGTTCGGCACCCTGTCGACGATCGACTCGTAGACGGGCAGCGCTTCGTTTTTGCGGCCGGACTTCTCGAGGGCGTGGGCGAGTCGCCAAGTGGTGTCGGTCGACTCTTCCGGGCTCGACGGGGTCTTCTGCCGCCGCTCGAGGACAGCGACCAGTTCGTCGAAGCGTTCGAGCTTTTCCAGCGTGTCCGCAAGGAGGTCGGCGGCCTCGACCTGTTCGGGGCCGTCTTCGAGGGACCCGGTGAGGAGGCCCAGCGCAGAGTCGGTCCGCGCGGGGTCTTCGAGGAATATCCTGGCGAGCTCGAGGCGAAGTCGCCCTCGGTTCACCCCGGGCTCGAGGTTGGGAAGCGACGCCTCGAGGAGGGCGGCGCGGCGCTGGGTCGTCGCGAGCCGTGCGCTCTCGTCGCCGAACGCCCTGTGCGCCGACGCGAGCGCCGTCCACGCGGCGGCGTCGGTCAGGCCCTCGTGCTCCAGCTCTCGCCCCATCCGCTCGGCGTGCCGGGCGATGCGCGCGCCGAGGTCGGCCGGACGATCGAGGCGCTCGGCCCAGAACGCCGCGAGGTCGGCGAGCGCATTCGCGCGGGCCGCGAGCGTGGCGGCTCGTTCGACGCGCCGCTCGATCGCGCGCGCCTGCAGCTCGT
>CALFNG010000520.1 GCA_937902985.1 uncultured Myxococcales bacterium | reverse complement strand
CGGCGGCGAGTGCGACCAGGACGATTCGGTCGAACCGCGTCACGCGCGGCCTGGCAACCGAGCGTTGAAGGACGGCGAGCTGGTGGCGGAGCAAGGCGATCTCTGTGAGCAACGCCCAGCGCGGGCGAAAGGCGTCCGCCACGGCGCCGGCGAGCACGAGGACGGCTTCAAGCATGGGCGCTCAAAGGTAACGCCGACGCCCTGGATTTCTCGCGGATCCCGGCGCACTAGCCAGGACGGGGGTCGCGCTCGTCAGCCTCGCGGCGCCAGCGCTTCGAAGAGGGTCTCCGTCTCGCCGGCCGCCAGGTTCTCGTCGGCCCAGCGATACATGACGTCTTCTTCGTGGCGCGCGTGCGCACAGAGCTCGGCGATGAATCCTCGCGCCGCCTCGAGGCGCACGGCCCCTTTCTCGATCTCCGTGCGCACTTCGCCCATGCGCGAGCGGATGTGACGGTGCTCCTCGACCAGCGCCCGAGCGCTTCGGGGGTTCGAGCGATAGATCTTCGGAAAGAGGTGGCGCTCTTCGGCTTCGAGGTGCTTGGTGAGCCGACCCGAGAACTCATTCCACAGGGCCGCCGCCGCAGGGCCCTCGTTCGCTTCGACCGCGGTGAGGAGACGCATACATATCTCTTCAACATTGCGATGGTCGGCGACGAAGCGGTCGCGAATGGCGCTTGGTGGCGTGGCGCTGGGCATCTTCGAAACGATCTCGTGTTCAAGATTGGTGCCGGCACGGGAGTACGTGAGGCCGATACGTCAGGCGCTCGTCCAAGTGCCGCGCGTGCCACGGTATCCCGCCTTCGCAGCAGACCGCGTCCCTCTCCTGCGACCGGTCCGACTGCCACGGCAGCGAGATCATGCTCGCCGCGGACGGGCGCCCCTCATCTCGGCGAACGGCAAGGCGCTGCACATCGACGGCATCGTGGAATCGGCCCGCTTGAGCACGCCTCAACGACGGAACACGTGAAAGCCACTGCAGGCCGTCGCGCCAGGCTGGTGATCGCGCTTGTCGAGGTGGCAGCTTCCCGTGCACGTCGCCCGGTCGGCGCGGGGCTCTCCGTGCGACGACACGTGACAGCTCGCGCACGCAGCGTGTCCGGTCGCCACTTCGACGATGGCGAGCGCATGATCGCGCGGAAAACGGTGCCCCGTACGCATCGGCAATCCGGCAGGGCGCAAGGTGCGGCCTTTCTGGTGGAGCGAGCAATCGACTCGCTGAACGCAGACGCGCAAGCGGATCGCTCGAAGTGCCGAAGTCGAGCAAGCGATCACGGCCAAGCGGAGGCCGCGCAAGGCTCTCGCCCTCGGCGCACGCGTTGCGGGCCGCCGCATGGCTTGCACGCCGAGCACTCGAGTTCACCTGCAATTTCCCGTATTCGTCCGCCGTCGTCGCGGCACAGGCGGTGCAAAGTGACGAATCGTCCAGCAAGGAGAGGTTTCAATGAGTCCCTTCGTCGCGGCACTCGCCGCCTGAGGTTACATCGTTTTCGGGCTCCTCCGGCCGGGCTGCCACGCAAACAAGCCGCAGCACCCGTAGCCTCCGAGGGCCACTGTCAGCCTCCCGGTCACGCGGAGAATCGAACGGGCCTCCGAGCACCGTCAGGAGCTCGTCGACGTTCAGCGGTATCCCCGAAAGATCAGAGCAATGAGTGACGACCGGAGGACGATGCGAACCGCCCCCGGGCTTGCTGGAGAAGCCACCACGCGCGTCCAATTGCGTCTCGAGAGAACGCGTCGTTCGTGGGGTCCAAAACTCGCTGCCCTTCTCGTCGGCGATGGGCGTGGCGGTGAGACGATCGACGTAGGAACGCCCGAGGAGATCGTTGTTGTGATTCTCGCGCGACCGCGGGCGGCCGACGAGAAACACGCGCTCAGGAGGCTACGCGCCACCGACTTTCTCTTCGGGCCGGTACCGGCGTGGGCGCTCAATTGCGCGCGCTTCGTGACCCGGGGCGATCTTGGGGACTGGTACGTCGGATGGCTCGCCACAAGATACAGAGCCGAAAATTAGCCTGGAGTTCCACGCACCACCATTCGGCTAACGCGGCCGCAGAAGCGGACCCCACCCTCGCCGACCGGACGAGCCTTGGTGCTCTGCGACGGGCCAGAGTTTTCGGGCGCATGCAGCTCAAACTGCCGGTAGTCCGACATCAGGCCGACAACGAGCGCCACCATGCGGTCAAGCATCCCTGCCTACCGGCTCCAGCCGTCCTTCGGCACCGTTCGCAAGACGCAACCACCGGGAACGGATCGCTTGGCGCATTCGCGTGGGTCAGCACGTCAGCTTGGTTCAAACCCGCATGCGACACTCACTCCGCCCCGACCCCGCTGAAGCAGAAATTGAACGGCGTGTTGCCGCCAGCGGAGCTCGGCGCAATGATCTGAATCGCGGCCACTTGCGATCCTGGCACGAACGCTTGCCCCGAGTTGGTCCAGCACTGAGTGTTGAAGCTTGCGAGTGGAATCGTGACGGGGCTGACGCGGCCCACATCGTGGCACCAAAACGCGCCGCTTGAGTCCACGAACTCCACCCGGAGGCCCGATCCCGCGGGATTGGAGAAAGCAATCGTGAGACCGGTCCCCGACATGGCCACAGTCGTCGGCCCGCCGTCGGCGCCCTCGAAATCGAACGTGATCCCGGCCACCGTCGAGTACGTCGGGTCGACGCCGACGGTGCCCGAGGCGCACGGCGTTGCGGCGAGTGGCGGCGAGCAAGCGCCCCCGAAGCACGCAGGCATGATCGTCGTGCCCGCCGACGCATTCGCGGTGACGAACGTCTCGACGGACCCTGTCCATGGGCCGGCCATCGCGGCTCCGTTCGTCACGGTCAGCGGCGGCGGTGGCGTCGTGGCGTCGCCCGCACCGGACGCGTCGGACGCGATGCCGCCGTCCGCCGGCGCCAGACCGGTGCCGGCGTCGGTCGGCATGCCGCTGACAACTCCCTGGAAGAAGCTCGCGATCGCCGCGCCGGCCCAGCTCTGGATGACGTGGTCCCCGCCGACGACGGGACACCAGACGACCGGTTCGCCGACGGTCGCGCACGCATCGTAGACGGTGCACACCGTGTTTTCATCCAACCTAACCGAACGCGTGTGCGTGGCGTCGCAGCCATTTTCCTCGAGGAACTGATCGCGAGCGGTTTCGTCTCCGGAGATGTTCGCTGCGGTGTCGGCGGTTCCGTGGGTAATCCAGGCCCGAACGGCTCCGGGCTGGCACTTTTGACCATTTGCCAAGTACAGCCATCCGGACATGACGCCAATGGCGCGGAAGACGTCCGGAGCCTCGCAGCCCAGGACGTTCGCCATCGCGCCGCCGTAGCTGATGCCGGTCGCGAAGACGCGCGTCTCGTCAACGCACAACCCGGACTCTATCCGAGCGACCATCGCGCGCGAGAACGCGACGTCCTCCCCACCCGTGTTTGCCCAGGCGTAATCGGTTCCACCGTCGGTGAGCGGCAGTCCCTGGGGCGCGACGTAAATCGCCTCGGTAAAATTGGGCTGTACGCCGTAAAACGCCGATTCGTAGTTCGTTGCCGGTGGCAGGAGCGCCTCGGCGGTGCTCGACGAATAGTGCCAGGCGAAGACGAGCGGGTAGGCTATGCGCGGGTCGTAGTCGGCAGGTCGTACGACGTAATACCTTCGGGCAACGCCGTTGACCGAGAGCGAGCAAGGCCCGGCGCTCGTCGAGTCGCAAACTGCGGGCCCCGCGGACGGACTCGCACCGCATCCCGGACTTCGGGCATCGACTGCGGCATCCTTGCTGCCCGCGGAACCGCCGCTCTCACGGCGACAGCTTAGAGCAACGCAGGCCGCGCCGAGGCCCGACGCGCCGAGCAAGAAAAGCGAGGCAAAACGAGACACGTTCATGCGTCCGGTTCCCTTCGTCGAGCTCCAGAGGCGATCGCGATCGCAAGCCCGCGTCGCGACGCCCTTCGGACTGTACAGCAACCCTGCGCTGCCGCCCCGAGAGCTCGTCCTCGACGCCCGTGCTGGCCTGTGATGACGAAGAATTCATTTTCAGGGCAGAGAGCCGGGGGCCCGAGGGCCAGCATACCGCGTCGGCCGGAGCGATTCGCCGGTGACAGGGGCGGCGACCGGCGCGAACCTCTCCGGGATGCTCACGATCCTTGCCAGAGTGCTCTCGCGTTCGACGGTCTGCTCTTGATGATCCTCACCGACGAGATCGCGCGACGAGACAACACCGCCGCCGACAATCGCGCCACCGAAGCCGGACTCGACCCGCACGTGCAGACGAGACGCTCCGTGGAGGCCTGGGCGGCCACGTTCCCCGTCGCCGATCGCTCACGCGCATGAACGCACGCGCGTCAGGCGACCGCGCCCAGCGCGCGCTGCACGGCGTCGAGGAGGGCGTCGATCGCGAACGGCTTTCGCAAGAACACGAGGGGCCCGGAGCACCGGGCGCGCACGGTCGACTCGGGCAGCGCGCTCATCAGGAGCACCGGCACCCCGACGAGGCGCGGGTCGGATCGCATGCACTCGAGGACGCCCGGCCCGTCGAGCAGCGGCATCATGAAGTCGAGGAGAACGAGGTCCGGCGCGTGTTCCGCCATGACGGCGAGCCCCTGGGCGCCGTTCGTCGTCGTTTGCGCGCTGTAGCCAAGATCCGACAACGTCGCGGCCAGCACTTCGACCAGACCGGAGTCGTCGTCGACGACCAGGATGGTCTTCATCGCCGTCCGGCGCTGCGGCCGCGCCTGTTCACGCCGAGCACAGGACGCCTTCCCGCGCGGCTTGGTGCTGCACGCGCATCGACGACGTCTGCGCACGCGCTCGTCGTGGCGAAATGGCGAGCGCGTGGCGATTCGCCGCGGGCGCCGGTGCTGCGCCCTGCAGAAAGTCTCTCGACGTCATCTGGCGCGACGGCGGAGCACGTATCGTTCCGGAGCCGCGAGGCCGGGCGCCCTTCGCCTCGGCGGCCCGGGCGTTGGCGCGCCACGCGCGGCGCGCGAACCGGACGTCACGGTATCTTGATCTCGCGCTCGATCGTGTGACACGAGTCGTGCGAGCATACGGCGCCGCGCAGCTTTCCGACGCCGGACGGCACTTCGGACACCACGGCGGTCTTCTCGCTCAAGGTGAACTTGCTCTTGTCGAGTTTCGTGTCGCCGATCACGAGCTTCCAGGGAAACTCGAGGTTGATGTGCCAGTCGCCCTTGGCCTCGACCATCACCTTGCCCTGTAACACGCGGACCTCGAACTCCTCTTCGGCGCGCGCACCGGGTGCCAAGGCCACGAGGGCCGCGAGGGTCGAGAGCCCCGCGAGTCGGCGTATCCAGTTCGCCTGCATGGTCCTCAAGATGGTCGCCCCGTTCGACGAACGCCAGCGCGACGAATTCACTCCGCCACGAATCGCCCCGCGAACAAAAAGTTAGGGGAGAGAAAGCCCAAACAAATCACAACATAAGAAGAAAAATATCGCGTAAGTGACCGACATGAGACAGATGCGTGCGCTGGTCGCGAGTTAAGGCTACGGAAGAGTAGGTCGTGTCGGTCCGGAGGTGGTTCGAGCGATGAACGGGGCAAAGCTCTGCTTTTCCGGCACGATAGCCGGCGGCCTCGTGGTTGCCATCGGCTGCGCAACGTCATCGAGTCAACCCCCCGGCGCCCACGACAGCGGGCCCGCAACCGACACCGGATCGATCGCTGAAGCCGGGCTCGACGCCGGCGCCCAGGCCTGCAATCCCGTTTACGACCAGCTGTGCACCGGGGGCCAGACTTGCTGCTTCTCGGGCCTCATCGGCACCTGCGTCGATCGAGGGACGTGCAGCATGCCCTTCCAGGTGAGTTGCAACAGCCCATCGAGCTGCGACGCCGGTGTGTGCTGCGGTTCGGTGCAGCTGCCGGCCGGGTTCGACGCGTCGGCGTTCGACGCCTCCGCCTTCGACGCCTCGGGAGGGCCGGGGTTCCAGCCGTTCGACCCCAACGGGTTCGTCTTGACGCTCCAGTGCGCAAGCGCCTGTCCCGCGCCCGGATTTCAGCTCTGTACGACCACCCAGGACTGCCCGAGCGGGTACCGCTGCTCGGGCGGCCCCGGGGGCATGGGCTTCGGGGGGGTTCTCGCGTGCAACCCGAGCGAAGCGGGTCCCGGGCCCATGCCCGACGCGCAGGCGACCATGCCCGTCGACGCGGAGACGCCTGACGCCGACGGCGCTGCGCTCGACTCGGCAGCCGACGCGCCGTTCGATTCGAGCGACGGCGACTAATTTTCGAGCGTGGGCGCGTGGTAAAGTTGAGCGATTCGCCTTCGGCGGACGGCTGAATGAGTCAACCCCGCGACGTCCTCGCCCGAAACTGCCCGGTCTGCGGTGCGCAACTCGACGCGACGCCGCCGGGGCGAGCAATTGTCTGCCGCTACTGCGGCCACAGCTTTCAGCCCGCGCCCGAGTTCAACCCGCCGCAGCGCGTGATCGTGATCGGGCCGGGCACGCGCCCGCTCGGGGCACCGGTGCGCCGCGCGGTCGGCCGCTCGATCTTCAGCGGCATGTTCTCGCTGATCGTCGTGGGCGTGGTGGCGTTCGTCTCGATGCGCGGTCGATCGACGAGCTCGCTCGTGCCGACCATCGCGGAGATGTCGTCGACAATCGCGATCGCAGTCCCCGCGACGTTCCTGTGGGACACCGTCGCGGGACCGCCGATTCCGGCGGCCGTCGGGGGCGGAGGCGTCGAGGGGTTCGTCGGTCGCATCCGGTCACGCGGCGGCGACGCGCTGTGGATCGCCGCGTTCGAGGGCAAGAAGCTCGGCCAGGTCTGGAAGGTGGGTCCCTTCGGGACCCACTCGGAGGGTTACCGTTCGACGTTCGCGGAGGTCGTCGGCCGCGACGTCATCGTCACCGACTACCGCGCGAACTTGCACGTGGTTGACCTGGCCACCGGTCACGAGACGCGGACGCTCAAGCTCACCGATCGCGCGAAGGGGATGTGCGCGTCCCCCGACGGGAAGGCGCACGTGTGGATCGAGATGACCGACGAGAAGAACGTTCTCTTCGACGCCGACGCCGGCACGTCGACGCTCTCTCCTCGACCCGCGTGGTGCCCGGACTCGTACGCTTCGTCCGGCGACGATTGCCGTGGCTGGTTGAAGCGCGGAGACGCTCGACCGGGCTGCAAGGGTCCGGACGTCGCGCCCAAAGTTGCGGGCTTCGAGGCCGAGAACGTGATCGAAGAAGGCGACCTCGCGGTCGCGTTCGGCAAGAAGCACCCGGGCACGGCGACGCCGATCGTCGTCGGCTTCGATCCCAGGACCAAGGCGGTCCGCTGGCAGCAGGCGCTCGCGTCGGGCGATCAGGCCGGCGTCGAAGAGTCGAGCACGGCGGTCATGGACGCCCTCGCGGGGGGGCGCTTCGTGGCGCCCTACAAGACGTCCAAGGCATTTTACCTGACCGCCTTCGACGCCCGCTCCGGGCAGCGTGTCTGGGACGTCACCTTGCAGCCGCTCATCGGCATCGACACGCCCGAAGGTTTCTCGATGTCGGCCACGCGGGTCTACGTGATGCGCACGTCGTCGCTCGAGGTCTACGACGCGGCGAACGGGGCGCTCGTCGGGTCGATCGGCGACTGACTCAGAGCGAGACGCCGATGATTCGCGCGAGCTGCCGGAGATCGAGGCTCTCGCGGAGAGTTCGGGCGAGGCGATCCTCTGCGCCTCTGCGGCCAATCTCGCTCTCGAAGGACTCGAAGGAGGGGGGGCGGGCCCCGCGAAGAAGTGGCCCTATGTTGGCGGCATGGCGAAAGCGTCGGACCTGTTCGTGAAGGCCCTCGTGGCCGAAGGCGTCACTCGCGTCTTCGGGTTGCCGGGCGAAGAGAACCTCGATCTGCTCGAGTCGCTGCGCTCGTCGGACATTCGCTTCATCGTCACCCGGCACGAGCAGGCTGCCGGGTTCATGGCCGCCACGTGGGGCCGGCTGACGGGGCGGCCGGGCGTGTGCCTCTCGACGCTCGGGCCCGGCGCCACGAACTTCGTGACGGCGGCGGCGTACGCGCAGCTCGGGGCGATGCCCATGCTGATGATCACCGGGCAGAAGCCGATCAAGAACCCGAAGCAAGGACACTTTCAGATCGTCGACGTGGTCGACATGATGCGTCCGCTCACCAAGTACACGCGATCGATCGTCGCGGCCGACGCGATCCCCGCTCGCGTTCGCGAGGCCTTCCGGCTCGCGCAGCAAGAGCGGCCGGGGGCCGTGCACATCGAGCTTCCCGAAGACGTCGCGCGCGAGAGCAGCGAGTCCGCGCCGATTCCGGCGAGCTACGACCGCCGCCCCATCGCCGACGAGAAGTCGATCGCCCGCGCGGTCGACGCCATCGAGCGGGCGCACCGTCCGCTCTTGATGGTCGGCGCCGGCGCGAATCGCAAGCTGACTTCGCGAATGCTGCGGGCGCTCGTCGACCGCGTCGGCATCCCCTTCTTCAGCACGCAGATGGGCAAGGGGGTCATCGACGAGACGCACCCGCTCTGGCTCGGCACCGCCGCGCTGTCGGACGGCGACTTCGTGCACAGCGCGATCGAGGCGTCGGACTGCATCGTGAACGTGGGGCACGACGTCATCGAGAAGCCGCCCTTCGTCATGCACGGCGCGCGACCGACGGTCATCCACCTGAATTTTCTCTCCGCCGAGGTCGACCCCGTCTACTTTCCCCAGATCGAAGTGACGGGCGACATCGCGAACGCCGTCTGGCGCATCGGCAAGTCGATCACGCCGCAGCCGCACTGGGACTTCACGTTCTTCGATCGCGTCCGCGCCGCGCTCGCCGATCACCTGGCGAAGGGCACGAGCGACGATCGGTTCCCGATGTTCCCGCCGCGCATCGTCGCCGACGTGCGGCGCGCGATCCCCGACGACGGGGTCGTGTGCCTCGACAACGGAATGTACAAGCTGTGGTTCGCCCGGTACTACGCGTGCCGCCAGCCGAACACGCTGCTCCTCGACAACGCGCTCGCGACCATGGGCGCGGGCCTCCCGTCGGCCATCGCGGCGAAGCTCGTGTACCCACGGCGCAAGGTCCTCGCCGTGTGCGGCGACGGCGGGTTCCTCATGAACTCCCAGGAGCTCGAGACTGCCGTTCGCCTCGGCCTCGACCTCACGGTGCTGATCGTCCGCGACGACGCGTACGGGATGATCCGCTGGAAGCAGGCCGAGATGGGAATGGCCGACTTCGGAATGACCCTCGGCAACCCCGACTTCGTGCGCCTCGCCGAGGCGTACGGCGCCCACGGGCACCGCCCCGCCACCGCCGCCGACCTCGCGCCCACCCTCGCCCGCTGCCTCGAGACCCCCGGCGTCCACGTCATCGACCTCGCGATCGACTACTCCGACAACGCGCGCGTGCTCGGCGAAGACCTCGCGACCCTCACCGCCGGTCTCTAGAGCACCGATCAGGTTGTTCCATCTGAGATTCCAATCACTTAGGTGCAGGGGATCGCGCGCGGTCGTCAGCTTCGCCGAGGGGAGGAGTGTTCGCGTTCGCCGACGTGTCCCTTTCGCTGGCCGGATCATCGGCGTCGCCGATGACCTGGCGAGCTTCGCTGACGGGCGCGTCGGCGTCTCGGGCAGGGTCGTCAGCCCCGCGGATAGGCGAATTCCTCGCGCTCGCGGAGCGGTCGGCTTCGCTCGTGACCGGGTCTCTTGCGCCGGGAGATTCACGAGCTTCGCCAAGGGCCGCATCCTTCGGCGGGGCAGGGTGATGGCTCGCGCTGACCGGGCGATCGGCTCCGTGGAGGCGTGGGCTCCCCTCGCGGAGCGGCTCGACAGTCGGGCGAGCCGATCGGGCGGCTTCGCTGGGGGACGCATCTTCCAGGCGAGCCGATCGGGCGGCTTCGCTGGTGAACGCATCTTCCAGGCGAGCCGATCGGACGGCTTCGCTGGGGGACGCATCTCTCAGGCGAGCCGATTGGGCGGCTTCGCTGGTGAACGCATCTTCCAGGCGAGCCGATCGGGCGACGTCGCTGGTGGACGCATCTCTCAGGCGAGCCGATTGGGCGGCTTCGCTGGTGAACGCATCTCTCAGGCGAGCCGATTGGGCGGCTTCGCTGGTCGACGCATCTCCCAGGTGAGCCGATTGGGCGGCTTCGCTGGTCGACGCATCTCCCAGGTGAGCCGATTGGGCGGCTTCGCTGGTCGACGCATCTCCCAGGTGAGCCGATTGGGCTACGCCGCCGACGATTGGCTCATTGGGGCGAGCGGATCGGCGTTCCTCGGAGACGGACGTCTCCCTTGCCCCCGCGCCACGGCTAGACGAGAACTCGCCAGGTGGTCCGGTCGCCGCCGGACACGTCTTGAATCTCGATGCCCATCTCCGTGAGCTCGGCGCGCAGCCCGTCGGCCTTCGCGAAGTCTTTTGCAGCGCGCGCCGCGGCACGGTCGCGGACCTTCGACTCGACGTCGGCCGCATCCATGCCTCGGAGGCCCAGCCGGCGCGCCTGCGTCCGCGCGAAGAAGACCGGAGCCGGCGTCTGCAAGAGGCCCATCGGGCGACAGCAGGCGTCGATCGCCTCGAGGGCGGCGGCGGCGAGGGCCTGGCCCCGTGCGACGGCCTTCGCGTCCTTCTTCGCCCTCGCGACCTGTAGGGCAACGTCGTTCGCGGCTGGCGCGAGCTCGGCGAGGATGCTCAGCGCGACCGACGTGTTGAGGTCGTTGTCGAGCGCCGCGAGCACGCGGTCGACCGCGCTCCGCACGGTCTTCGCGGCCGGCGTGTCGCCCTCGATGGCCGGCTTCGCGCCCGCGGCCGTGGCGGCCAGCGTCTCGCGCGTCGCGTAGAGATAGTCGACGCGGCGCTCGGCCTCGTCGACTCCCGGGAACACGACTCGCCCGTCGGGCCGCTTCTCGAGATCGAAGTCGATCGGCACGCGATAGTGGGCGCCGAGGAGGAAATAGCGAAGGGCCTCGCCGTCGTTGCGCTCGAGGATCTGCGCGATCGTGACGAAGTTGCCGAGCGATTTGCTCATTTTCTCGGCGTCGATTTTCACGAACCCCGAGTGCATCCACAGGCGAGCGAACGGCTCGCCCCATGCGGCCTCGCTCTGCGCGATCTCGTTCTCGTGGTGCGGGAAAATAAGGTCCATGCCGCCGCCGTGGACGTCGAAGTGCGGCGTGAGGGCTTCGGCAGCCATGGCCGAGCACTCGATATGCCAGCCGGGCCGACCTTTGCCCCACGGGCTGTCCCAGCCGAAGCCCCCGTCGCCGCTCGCCTTCCAGAGCGCGAAGTCAAGCGGGTCGCGCTTGATGTCGCCGGGCTCGACGCGAGCGCCCGACACGAGGTCGTCGACGTTGCGGTGCGAGAGCTTGCCGTACCCGGGAAAGGCCCGGACGGCGAAGTAGACGTCGCGGCCCTTGTCGGTCTCGGCGACGTACGCCGCCTCGCGCGCGACCAGCTGCTCGATGAGCCTGACGATCGCCGGCACGCTCTCGCTCACCCGCGGCTCCAGGTCGGGATCGAGGCAGCCGCACGCCCTGAGCTCGTCGGCATTCACGCGCGACATTCGCTCGGAGAGCGCGAGCGGCGACTCGCCTCGCTCGGCGGCGCGCTTCAAGATCTTGTCGTCGACGTCGGTGACGTTGCGAACGAAGGTGACCCGGTAGTTGCGGGCGCGGAGGAACCGGACGAGCACGTCGAACGCGACCAGAGTGCGCGCGTGCCCGGCGTGCGCGTGGTCGTACGTCGTCAGCCCGCAAACGTAGACGCGCACGTGCCCCGGCTCGGCGGGCTCGAGCGGCTCGACCCGCTGGGTCATCGTGTTGTAGAGCCGGACGGCGCCCGTCGACATGAGGGAGCCTTTCATAGTCCGTTTTGGCCGCCTTTGAAAACGGGGGCGCTCGCTCACGTTCGTCGCCGTCGCCGTTCCCTAGCCTTCCCCTGGCCGTCGCCGTCGCCGCGCTCGCGCAGCGCGGGCAGGCGCGTGATATCCAAGACCTTTGGACTTGCTCTTGCCCACGATGCCGCTCAGCCGCCCTGTCTGGGCCCCGCGCGCCGCCCATGCCCTCGCCGGCGAGGGAGCCCGCGTGGGCCCTGCGCCCGACGCCGCCGAGCGCGCGGGCGTGGCC
>CALFNG010000519.1 GCA_937902985.1 uncultured Myxococcales bacterium | reverse complement strand
AGACCGGGCATACCAGCGATCAAGTCTCGATTTCCCCTCCGCGCGGGATCGAGCGTGGCGATTTCCCGTTTGATCTCGGGAGATTCGCAGATCTCCCGGGCTTGAAGATGCCGACGGGCCGTGCCGCGCCGAGCGCCGACCGCGAACGTCATGATGAGAACTACACCGTGACGACAGGGTGTAGATCGGATCGTGACGTAGGAATCGCGGGAATTTTCGCGAGCGGACGAGGGTTCGAGCGTGCATGACGATGCCGAACCGAGCGACGAGCGTGAAGTGGGCCACGAGTGCCCCGGGGGAGACCCGGCCGGCGCCACGACATCGTCGCGTCAGAGATGGCGAAGCTCGACGTCGACGCGCCCACGATTCTGATCGACGGGAAGGTTCACCGACGCGTGCTGCGAAAGTCGCAGACGTACGAGACGTCGGCCGGGGAGGTCGTCGTCTTCACACGCTTTACAAGGACCGCACCGACGAGGACGGCTGATGCGTAAGTCCGATGGAGCTGGTCCTCGGCGTGGTCGGCGACTTCTGGACGCCACGAGCTGCACAGCAGGCGCTCTGGGTCGTGACGCGGATGACGCCGAGGAAGAGCGCCGAGCTCTTCAAGCGCGTGGGAAAACATGACGCCCTCGAAGAGCAGTCTCGGTCGGCTCCCGCGGAGCACCTCCCCGAGCTCGTTGCGTCGCCCCCTTGCTCACTTCTGCGCTTCCTCGGCGCGCAGCTTCTCCACCCGCCCGCGCTGCGGGGCGCTCGGGTACCGCTCCAGAAAGCGATTCGCCTCGCGGGTCGCTTCAGCGTGCTCGCCCTTTGCGGCCAGCGCTTCGATCCCCATCACTTCCGCCTCGGGAACGAGCTTGCCGCTGGGAAAGTCGCGCGGGTAGCGGCGGAGAAGGGCGAGCGCGTCGTCGGTCATCCCGAGATCGAGCGCACTTCGCGCGGCGTCGAGCGCGGCGACTTCGGCGGCAAGGGTCGAGTCGTCTCCGTCGGAAGACGCCGCCCTTCCTGATGCCGGAGAGTCGTGCGTCCGCGCGAGCTCCCCCGGTCGCTGCGCAAGCCGGTGGTCTCCGGAGCGCGACGTGGACGAGCTCGACCCGACTCGTGCCGAGGGCTGCGGTGCGGGGAGCGCCGACCCCGGCGGCGCAGCCTGGGTGAGCGGCCACGTAGCGATCCTCGGGGGCGAGGCCGTCGCGGGGGCCGCGGAGGACCTCGCGGGTGCGGATACGGTCGGCGCTTCGCCGCGCCGACCGACGAGCGCGAACGTCACCGCGCACCCTCCGATCGCGCCGATGGCCAACCAGGTCGTCGCGTTGGCGACGCGCGACCATCGCCCGACCGATCCCGTCACCGGCGGAACATGTCCCGCCCTGGGCCCCGTCGCAGGCGGCGCCAGACTCGCCATGGCGCCGGCAAACCGGGACCACGCTCTCTGGGTCTCCTCTGCGTCCGGCGCGTCCCGAGAAGCGGAGCGAAGAAGCGCACGTTCGAATTCGTCGTCGCCGCGATCCGGGGTCACCATCGCAAACTCCTTCGCAGGGCAAAGTTCGCTCGAACACGCTTCGTGATCGCAGAGAATTCCTCTCGCGCTCGACGCAGTCGAGAGCTCGCCGTGCCGATCGGAATGCCCTCGATCGACGCAGCCTCCTGCACCTCGAGCTCTTCCAGCTCGCAGAGAACGAAGACGGTGCGGAGGTCGATCGGCATCTGGTCCAGAACGACGTCGAGCAACGCGCGCGCCTGCCGCAGCTCCAGCTGCGCCTCGGGCGACGGAGCCAGGTCGCAATGCACTGCCAGCGCGTCGACCGTCGTCGTCTGCGGCGCATGCCTGCGGCGACGGTGCTCCTGGGACGCGACGCGGATCGCGACCCCGTAGAGGAACGAGTGTTCGCTCCCCTCCCGGATGTCGGCGAACTTGCGAGCTGCAACCCAGAAGACCTCTTGTGCGGCGTCGTCGAGCTGCGCCGACGGCACGCCGAGACGGCGCAGGAGCCTCCAGATCGCCGCGTAGTGGGCCACGAAGAGTCGCCGCATGGCTTCCCCGCCTACTCGCCCTTACGCGCAATTCGCTCCAACGATTGCCCCTTCCCGTTGTCATTCCATTCTTGTTGAGAATGCCAGCGATGAAATCGTCCTTCCCGATCTTCGCGAGCATGCGCGCCACCTCGACCATGTCCTTGTCCGTGTGCGCTTGGGCGTCGACGAGGTCCTGCCGCCTACCAGGCGTCCGTAACGTTCGGCCAAGTCAATTCGCGTACGCGGCGTCGTATTGCTGGCGCCAGAACGCGCACTCTTCCTTGCGGAAGTCGCTCAGGATCTCCCAGCCCGAGTCGAACTGCAGGCGCTTGTCGTTGTCGCTCGCGTCCGGCGCGAAGGCGGGCCACACGGCGGGCGCGCTGGATGCGTTCGGATCCCCCGTCGACGCGAACCTCGCCCAGTAGGCGTTCATGGCGTCGCTGACCGCCTGGCTGGCGCTGTCGGTCTTACCATCGACGGGATCGCCGAAGACGTGGCTGACCTCGGACGCGTGCGCCACCTTCAAGACCGAGGGCGCGATGGACCACGGGATATTGAAGTTGTACATGTAGACGGGGAGACCCGCTTTGACCGCGCGGCGTGCGGTGTCGTCCGTCCCGCAAAGGATGGCCGAATCGCCCACCACGCGCGCCAGCGCCGCGTTGTAGTCGCCATTGAATTTGGATGCGGGATATTCGGCTTCGACTTGCACAGCGGCCTTGGGAAAGCGCGTCTGCAGCGCGGCCATGTAGTCCGACTCGCCCGTCAGGGACGTCGCGTTCAGGAGAAAGAGCGTCCCCTCGTCGCTGTTGGTGCCGAGGATGTACGGGACGTGCGCGATCTTCCCGGTGTCGAACAGCGTCCGCGCCTGATCGGGCACGAAGCCCCCCGGCCCGTCCACCACCACGGCGAAGCTCCATTGAACGACCGCCGTTTGCGCCCCCCCCGAGGTATCATCGGGCTGCATCGCGTTGGCGAGGATGTCCGTCACCGCCTTGCCTCGAAGGCACGCCAGGACATCGGGCGCCGTGTCGCAACCCATCGCCTTGGTAAACGCGGTCATGCCGGTCGCGGCATCGGCGGCAGTCGGGTCCTTGCCGGTGATCGCGGCCGTGCAGCCGCCGCTCTCGCTGATCGCGCGCTGAAAGAGGCCCGCGTCGCCCGGAGACGCGACATGGTAGCAGACGTCGGTCGAACCGCCGGACTCCCCAAAGATCGTGACGTTGCCCTTGTCGCCCCCGAAGGCGGCGATGTTGTCCTGGACCCACTGAAGCGCCATCCGCTGGTCGAGGAGGCCCTGATTGCCCAGCGGCGAGTGCTCGGCGCCGAGCGCGGGGTGGGCAAAGAAACCGAACGGCCCGAGGCGGTAGTTCATCGATACGACGACGACGCCGCGCCTCGACGCGAAGAACTGGCCGTCGTACCAGAGCTGTTGGGTCGTCGGCACCACGTCGCTCGTGGATCCGGCGACGTTGCTGCCGGGGTGGATCCACACCATCACGGGCGCCTTGGCCGGCATCGGCTCGGGCACCCACACGTTGAGGTAGAGGCAGTCCTCGTCCGTGCTCATCGGCGCCTGCTGGCTCATCACTTGCGGGCACGCGCTCGCGAACGCGGTCTCGTGCCGAACGGAAGTCCACGGATCGTTTTTGACGGGCGCTTTCCACCGGAGATCCTGAATCGGAGGCTTGGCGTACGGGATCTTCAGGAACCGACGACTTCCACCGATCGAGTCCCCCTGGACGGGCCCATCCTTGAACGTGACGACGGAGCCCGCATTGGTGGATCCGGCGTCCGTCTTGGTCGATGGGCTGGCTGCGCTGTCGTCGCTGCAGCCGCTGAGCGCGAAAGCCGCGAGCAGCGCAACCATCACAAACGCGCGTCGGAACGAATGGTTCGCGTTCATCGAAACACCATCAACTTTCAATATTTTCGCCCATTTCGAGGGCCTGCGGCGATGTCTCTTGGGTCGAACGCGTCAGCCGGCGCGAAATGAACGTCCAGGTCGAACCCGAACCGAACGTCACTCGTCGAGCAGCTCACACCCGGCGAGGTACAGACGCTCTCTGGTTTTCCACTGTCGGTATTCAAGCTGCCGAACCCGTGCTGAAAATAAAGCCCTCCGTACGAGATCGGCGAAAATCGGTAGCCCACGTCAACCCAGAGCGGAACGATCCCGGTAAGCATGTCGTCCATTTGGGTTCCTCCGTCCGCGGCTCCTATCGGCAGTCCGTAGCCACTTCGTAGCCCGAGTTCCAGGCCGGTCGTCTTGGCCGGGCGAGATCGAGGAGGAGCGTCGGTGGGCACGTCATCCGGCGATTCCGGGACGGGAGGACGCGGTGGCTCGGCCCCGGCGGGAGCGACATCAGGAGACGCGAGGCCCGCCACCACGAACACTCGTTTCATCGATCGTACCTCGGGCGATAGGGGACCGTGGCCCGTGCACAGTGACCACGCGGAGCCGGCGGAGTGCGTTCTTGCAAAAGTCAGACGCATCGACACGATCCGTTTCGCGAGCCTAACGCCGAGTCGACGGCGCGAAATACTACTTAAGTAGTAGAGCCCCACCCACGCGCCGCCGGCGCAACGGTTTCCGGGAAGCCCCGGTTGAAACGATGGTATTCGTCGCTGCAGAATGAGCGCGCGCTGGCGACGACACTGTCGGTGGCGTTTTGCGCTCCAAGGAGAATTCTGTGAATAACCAAGGGCTCTCTTTCAACATCAATCTCATGAGACCCGTCGCGATTCTCGTTGTGCTCAACGTCGTCGCCTGTGCGGCCGCGGAAAAGCGAGTAAAAATGGATGCCGATCGCCCGATTGAAACGGATCGAGGGTATCGCCAGGATGGGCAACTACTCGAGACGAGGGACATGACCGACAAGCTCGAAAGGGAACCGGCCTCCACCTCGCACGTGCAACGATCACGCGCGCTGATGATCGTCTCGATCATCCTTGCAGGGGCCGGGGGCGCGCTGATCGGTGTGCCTCTGGGTCAAAAGTTGCGTGGCAGCGCGAACCCGACGTGGGAGCTGGCGTACGCGGGCGCCGGGGCCGTCGTCCTCTCCTTGCCTCTGGGATTCTGGAGCCAGAGCAGCATGACCAGCGCGATCGAGGCTCACAACAGTTTGCTGGGCGGCGCCCCGGTCGCCGGGTCACGATAGGCCAGCGGCAGACGGCGATGCACCTTCCAGGGCCGGGGCTCGTCGGGATTCGCGGGTCGAGATCAAGCGCTGCACTGCGTTGACCGCGACGCGTGCGTTCTCGAATCGCTCAACCGCGCCGCGATTGAGCCGCCTGTGCGATGAGGGCCGTGCGGCTCGCCACCCCCAACTTGTCGAAGATATTCTGAATGTGCTTTTTCACGGTCGCTTCGCGGCAGCCAAGCTCGGTCGCGATCACGCGATTGCTCCAGCCACGCGCAACCGCCGCGCTCACATCCTTCTCGCGCGGCGTCAGAGCCGCTTGCCAGACGCGCGGTATCGGGGCGTGGTGCGGTAGCTCCTGAAGGAGCAGCATCGCGTTCGCCGTTCCCAGGCGTTCTGGCAGAAGAAAGAACGATGCCTGCAGCGTCGCGTCGGCGCCCCGCTTGGTCCACTTCGCAGGCGCGTCCGACCCGGGTGGAAAGGCCATCGCGTGCGCAACGAGCGTTGCGAGCGGTTCCGGAAGAGCTCCGGCTCGCATCTCGTGAGGTGCAAACCACTTGTCGATCAGTCGCCCAGCGCCAGTCGTGCGCGCGACTTCGGTCGCTGGAGGTGTCAGAAGGACGATCGACTCCCCGCGGTCGCCGAGCAGGGTCTCGAGCGCAGTCCCCCAGCGCGCCGCGACACCTAGCCGGTGGCAGTTCCGGACGGCGTTCGCGATGGCGGGCACGACTCGCTGCATGGCCCCCCGCTCATGCGCAGAAAACGGGCGGCGCCTGTCTCGAAAGAGCGTCAGTCCGCTTTGCCACCCGTCGTCGGCATGCAGCATGACCCCCATGACCTGCTCCACGGGTGCGCCGACGTCGCGCGCATGACGGTACATGATGTTGGCCTCGAGCTCGGAGCGAGAAGCCATGTCTTCGTCCAGGAGCACCACGTTGGGCCGTGCGGCCACCGAGGGACGGACGAAATCATGTCGGATCATTTCAGGATAGGCCGCGAAGAAGGCCGGCGGGATCCTGGCCACGATCCATTCGAAGTCCTCGGGCCGCCCCGACCACGATATTCCGAGCGCTCCCGAGTCGGCGGAGACCAGCTGAAGGAGCAGTGGATACGCGCTGTCGAGCACCGCGTGCAGGTCCAACGAGCTCCCCAGGGCCTCCAGGATCGCCAGGGTCACCTTCCCCTCGCGAGAGCCCGACGCGGACGCGCGTGCCATGACGACCCCTCCGGGAGCGACCCTACCGTCGTTTCAAAGCGCAGTCCAGGTCGCCAGGCCCCCGAGGGGTCGACGCAGACGCGAGCCGCGAGAGATCGTGCTCGAGCGCGCGCTTCTCAGTGGCGCCGTCGCTCAGATAGGATCGCCGCTCCGCTGAGAATGGAACCGGCGACCCGTTCGAGCGCCTAAAGCGAACTCTGTGGACCTGCCGAAGCGGGTGAGGCGCTTGGTTCTCCTACGCCCGACCACGCCACGCAGGCCGTTGTTGAATAGGGGCTCGTATGCTTCGACGGGCGCGGTGATCCTCCCCCGCTTCCGAAACGGCGCCGGGGGAAGATCACAGGGCTGTACTGAGGCAAGACCAGCATGGGCCTTCCGCGCCACGAGGTCACGGGCGCGCGCCGGAACCTCGGCGGGGACGCACGCGAGCGCCTCGAGGCCGGTCGACTCCGCGGCTGCCTTCCGCGGGAGCCGCCGACGGGTCGGGGCGCGCTTCGAAGGCTTTTTTGCGGCCATGAGGTCGCGAATTTCTTAGCATGGGACCGCGACGGCGTTCGCGGCGCCGTTCGCGCCCGAGCACTGGCTGCGCCGGCAACGTTCGTCGAGATGCTCAACGACTCGTGACGCCGAGCCCTCTCGATGCGGGCATCGTGTAGTGAGGGCCGTCGGCTTCGTAGCCGCCGCGATAGGGATCGTCGGCGAGCAACCAGGCGGTGTCGAGATCGACGAAGTCGACGCCGCCGAGCGCGCACGCCACGTGCGCGGCGGCTGTCATTCCCAGCCGCGTCTCGACCATTCCGCCGGTCATGAGCCGGAGGCCGGCAGACCGGGCCTCGAGGCCGAGACGAGCCGCGATCAAGACGCCACCGTGCTTGCCCAGCTTGAGGTTGATCCCGTCGACGCATGCGAGCCGCACGAGGCTCCGGAGGTCAGTCAAACCCCCGCACCGACTCGTCGGCGACAACCGGTGCGTCGAGGGCATCGGCGACCTCGCGCAGCCCGTCGTGGTCGTCGGCGGCGCACGGCTGCTCCCAGCACTCGATCGCCATACCCGCGCAGCCCCGCGCGAGGGCGAGCGCCTCTCTCGCCGTGTAGCCGGCGTTGGCGTCGACGCGCAGGCGCGCCGCGGGCGCGGCGCGCGCGACGGCTTCGAGGGCGCGGGCGTCGGCGTCCACGTCCTTGCCGACCTTGATCTTCAGGGACCGGAAGCCTCGCGCGACCCACTCGCGCGCGAGCTTCGCCATGACCGCAGGTTCGGCGATCGCGATGGTGACGTCGGTCTCGAGCGCGCGCGTTGCTTCGCCGCGCTCGCCGCCGAGGAGCACGCGAAGAGGGACGCCGACGCACCGGGCCATCGCGTCGAGGAGGGCAGTCTCGACGCCGGCGCGGGCGACTGGCGCGTCCGGGAGCGCCGCGGCGAGCGCGCCTTCGATGGCGCCCTCTTCGCCCGTGAGGGGGGTCGCGACGAGCTCGCCGGCGGCGCGCGTCACGTCTCGCAAGACGTCTCCCTGGTCTTCGCGCGTGACCGGCGGCAGGCACGCCGCCTCGCCGAGGCCGTCCGCGGTGCGCCCGCGCCAGGCGACCCGAACGCTGACTTCGACCGCGCGGGTCGCGTCGACCCTGCCGCTGGCGATGACGAACGGCTCGCGGAGCGGCACCGAGAGCGGGCAGGCGCTCACGTGTTCGATCCGGAGCGCGCCGCCGATGAGTCCGTGCACGCCCCATGTCGTATAAGATGTCCGCCGGCATGTCCTGCCTGACCTCGTTCAATCGGTGGCGCCGCGTGGGCGCGCGATAGAATCGCCAGCCGCTTGCGCTCAGGCCCGGTCTTCCTCGCGGCGTGGATCCTCGTCGTGCCCGTGCCCGTGCCCGTGCAGGCGCAGGCGCAGGCGGCGCGCACCTGGGGGGGC
>CALFNG010000518.1 GCA_937902985.1 uncultured Myxococcales bacterium | reverse complement strand
CCCTTCGGCCCACGCGAGCCCCGAGTCACCGCCGCGGCCCGGCGCCGGGATCGTGGCGAGCACCCGACCGGTATTCGGATCGATCTTCTGGATGCGATCCTCGGCGAGCTGATACAGATGCTGGCCGTCGAAGGCCGTTCCTGCATGCGCGGCGACATCGATCGAGCGCAGCGTCTTCCCGCTCGCAGGATCGAAGGCGTTCAGCTTGTCTCCGGCAGCAAACCAGACGTTCTGGCCGTCGTACGTGACTCCATTCACGCGCTCGGCACCCGGAAAGGGTCCGTACTCACGGACGATCTCGGCGGTTGATCGACTCATGCTGACATCTTAGTCAATCGGCAGAGGAGCGGGGAGTAACAAGGTCGTCGTGAATCCTAGCACGGGCGGAGTCATCCAACGACGCGCTCGCCCGCGACCGAACGACTGCACTTTGCGTGCTGCCGCAAGCGAGTCGAGCGCTCGCTGCACGGTGCGCTGGCTGGCTCCAAGCGCAAGCGCAAGGGCCGAGCTCGACCACGACTCACCGTCGGCGAGGAAGGCGAGCACCGCCGCATCCTCCTCTTCGACGGGCCACGCCAGCACGACGACCTCGCATGCGCGGCGCGGCGCAAGCGCAAATCCTCGCTTCGTCGCGCTCACGTCGGCCAGCGTCCGAAGCAGCGCGCGAAGCCGCCCGACTTCGACTCGCAACCGCGCGCGGTACGATTCATCAGCGCGCTTCGCTCGGAATGCCCGCGCCACGAGCGTGTCCCTCGGCACGTCTCCCGGCCACGCTTCGCCCAGCGCACGTGCGAGCGCGAACAACACCGGGCGCCGTGCGAGCGAGACCACCGTGCGTGCGTCACGCACGACATGACGGCACGCGTCCACGACGAATGCTTTCGACGCCAGCAACGCTTCGACGTCCTCGAGCAGGAGGAGTCGCTCCTCGCCACGCGCAATCAGGCGGGCAGCGGGCGTGTTCAGGACGAGATATGCGCTCTCGACCTCCGCCGCCAGCGCAGGGATGCCTGCGTGGCGCGCGGCGCGCTCGGCCCGAGCGAGCGCAGCGCGTCCCGCTTTCGTTCGGAGGCGCCGCATCGCGATCCCCGCAACGACCAGCTCGTGGGCGGCCTTCGACGCGGGCGGGAAGGGTGCGGGGTCGAGCTCGGCGAGCGTACGCTCGGCTTCGTCGAGGCGCCCGATCAGGAGCAGGCGCCGGACCTCGAGATATCGCGCGTGCGCGGCGTTCACCCGGTCGCCGTGCTGTTCGAGCGTCACCCGCGCTGCGTCGAGTGCCTTCGCAGGCCAGCCCAGGTCGCGCGAGACGAGCGCGATCTCGGCCTCGGCGACGACACACCTCGCGCGGGCCACGGCCTCTTTCGGACCGAAGGCGCGTGCCGCACTTCGCAGGAGAGCCTTCGCACGAACGAGATCGCCGAGCTGCGCCATCGCGATGCCTCGAAGCGCGAGCGCCGGCGCGTCCTCGCGCAGGGCGATCCGCTTCAATGCGCCGAGGGGATCACCCGCGGCGAGTGCACGCGCCGCGGCCGTGATCAGCGAGTCCATCTGAATCCCGCCACACTTGTCACTCCCACCGTTCGATGTCCGGTCCTAATCTATCTTACGACCACCAACCAGCACGTCGTATCGAGAACGGTTCGAACGACGAAGCGCACCAGACGAAGGAGAAATGCGATGACCACACACATGAGCGCGGCACAGAAGCTAACACTAGCAGGAGAATCAACTACGGTTGATATTTTGCACAAAGTCGGAATCAAATCGTCGTCCCAGGATGATGTCTATAAGGCATTGACCACGGTCGAAGGTCTTTCCGGCTGGTGGACGAACGACACACGAGGGGAAAGCAAAGTCGGCGGAGTGCTCCAGTTCCGCTTTCACGCCGGCGGCTTCGACATGAAGGTTCTTGAGCTTCATCCCGCCAGGCACGTGCTATGGCAAGTGGTCGAGGGACCCAAGGAATGGATCGGCACAAAAATAAGCTTCGACCTCAATCAGCAAGGTGACTGGACCATCGTCCTCTTCAAACACCAGGGTTGGAAGGAGCCGGTGGAGTTCATGCACCATTGCAGCACCAAGTGGGGCGTCTTTCTGCTGAGCTTAAAGTCGCTTCTCGAAACCGGTAAAGGTGCCCCCCATCCAAACGATATCAAGCTCGACAGCTGGGAATAAAGCCGCGCCGACCAAAGGAGAGAAACGATGACCGACCACAAGACTGGAACACGTGAAGAGTGGCGTGCGGCCCGGCTGGAGCTGCTCGAGGCCGAGAAGGAGCTGACCCGGCGCAGCGATGAACTGGCGCGGCGGCGGCAGGAGCTGCCGTGGGTTCGGATCGACAAGGAGTACCGATTCGAGACCGACGAAGGGAGTGCCTCGTTGGCGGACCTCTTCAAAGGCCGCTCTCAACTCCTCGTCTATCACTTCATGTTCGGGCCCGACTACACGGCGGGGTGTCCGTCCTGCTCGGCGATCGCGGACGGGTTCGACGGCTTCGCTGTCCACCTGGCGAACCACGACGTCGCGCTTTCAGCGGTGTCGCGGGCGTCGCTCACGAAGCTGCAGGCGTACAGGCGGCGGATGGGGTGGACGTTTCCCTGGGCGTCCTCGCTCGGCAGCGACTTCAACTTCGACTTCAACGTCGCGTTCACCGAGGAGCAACAGCGCGAGGGGACCGTCGAATATAACTACCGGCGCGGCGGCCACGCGATGGACGCGACAACGGTCCCGGAGCCCGTCGCCCAGTTCGCGGCCAAATGCGGAACCGACGCGCCCACGTACTCGCGCGATAGGCCGGGCATGAGCGCGTTCGTGCTGGAGGACGGTGTCGTCTACCACACGTATTCCACCTATGCGCGCGGACTGGACGGCCTCTGGGGCATGTACCAGTGGCTCGACCGCGCCCCCAAGGGGCGCAACGAGACGGGCGTCTGGTGGCGCCGCCACGACGAGTACGACAAGCGTTGAGCCAAGTTGTGGGTGTCGTTGGCGCAACCGGAAGACGGGAGATCTCGACGCATCGTTTCCGAGCGAGCTTCCCAGCGAGACTTCTTCGGCGTCTCGGCGCTGCTCTTCGCCGCCAGCGCGGCGGCCGTGGGGTCCAACCAAGCCGATCGGATGCCGCCGAAACAGGCTTTCAGTGCCGGCGACACCTCGAGAACCCAACATAAGGCGTGGTAGCATTGGTTTGAACCTGCATGCCTTACGTTCGGGACGTAGGAGTCGCAGGTTCAAATCCTGTCACCCCAAGCATTTTCAAGCGGCGCTTCGGTGTCTCGCCATCAGAAATCGATTGTTGTTACGGCAGAGTACGGCGGCTGGCTTTGGCGCGCGTCTCTACGAGTCGTCCCGTGACAAATTTGTGCAGCACGCTGGAAGTCAGAGTCTGATACGGGATCCGCTCCTCCCCCGCACGAGCACGCAGCCCGTCAAGCACGGCTGCCGACAGACGAATATTCAATCGTTGATCTTTACATTGCCAGCGTCGACCGCGCCGCAATCCGGAACCGACGTCGTTCCGGCGGAACGTTTTCACCAGCTAATGGCATGACAATGTTCAGCGGATACGAGAGATGCGCCTCAGCCGGGCGGCGATCGTGGAAGCCGCACGAACGACTTTTGATAAAGGGCGTGTCGGCGGCGTTTCGGGAAGTATTTCACCGCCCAGAAGCTTTGCCTGAAGGCGAGGACACCGATTCATTCGTGTGCGGTCCGGCGAACTCCCATCTCGCGCAGGACCTCGGCGACGGCAGCCACCGCCTGCCTCAAGGTATCGGCGCCGATCGCGCCGATACAGCCTACCCGGAATGTATCGACGGCTGTCAACTTGCCCGGGTATAGGAGAAATCCGCGATCGCGCACCCGACGATAGAACTCGCTGAACTCGTACGCCGGATCGGGTGGGGAGTGGAACGTGACGATGATCGGTGCCTGCAGGGCGTCCGGCAAGAATGTCTTGAAGCCCAGCGCCCGCATACCGGATACCAGCGCGGCGCAATTCTCGCTGTAACGTGCCAGCCGAGCGGGCAGTCCACCCTGCACCTGGTACTGGTCGATGGCGGCGCGCAGAGCGGCGACGACGTGCGTTGGCGGCGTGAACCGCCACTGACCTGTCTTCTGCATGTACTGCCACTGGTCGACCAGGTCCATGGCGAGCGAACAACTGTTGCCGCCGGAGCGCTCTAGCGTCGTCCGCCGGGCGATCACGAAGCCCATGCCAGGCACGCCCTCGAGACATTTCCCGGACGCCGCGATCAGAGCGTCGAAGCGCAGGCTCCTAGCGTCGATGGGGATGGCGCCGTAGGAACTCATCGCGTCGACGATCAGGCCGCAGCCGTGATTTGCCACGGTTGTCGCGATCTCTGGCAGCGGATTCAGTATCCCTGTACCGGTCTCGCAGTGCACCTGCGCGACGTGCGTGATCGCCGGATCGGCAGTCAACGCGGCGTCGATCCGCGCAGGGTCAGCCGGCTCTTGCTCGCCATGCGACAGGATGACGGCCTCGCGACCCAGATAGCCCAAGATCCGCACGATGCGCTTGCAGTAGCTGCCATTGTCCGGCACGAGCACCTTGCCGCTCTTTGGCACGAGCGTGCCGAGCGCCGCTTCGACCGCGAACGTCCCGCTGCCCTGCAGCGGCACACAGACATGGTCGCGTTGCGCATTGACGATGGCAACCAGATCGCGGCATACCGATGCGGTCAGCGCGTTGAAAGCGCCGTCCCACGATCCCCAGTCCGAGAGCATCGCGGACTTGGTGTCCGCCGAGGTCGTAAGAGGGCCAGGCGTCAGCAGTATCGGGTCAGTCATGGGACGCGCGTCAGTCCGCGTACCGCTCGAGGGCGGGCACCAGGTTGGCGACGCTGTCGAGCACCAGGTCGGCGCCCGCGGCGTACAGCGCCTTGCCGGCGGCCGCGATGCGGGCATCGCGTTCCGGCGCCGGCAGCGCGGCAAGCGCGGCAGCTGAAAGCCCGACGCCATTGCCGGACGCAGCCACACCGACCGTGACACAGCCCGCCGCCCGGCCCTCGGCGACTCCCGCTTCTGCGTCGTCGACCTTGACAACACGCGACAGCGGCCACACACCGAGTTCCGCGCAGGCCTTGTAGATCATCAACGGCGATGGGCGCCCCTGCGGGGTCTCGCCCGAGCACACAAGGTGATCCGGCACGTAGCCTTGGGCGGCCGCACGCTCGAGCACGGGCTCCATCATTTCGCGTGTATATCCGGTCGATGAGGCGATCCTGAGTCCCGCGGCGCGCAGTGCATCCACCGTCGCACGCGCCCCGTCGATCAAGGTCGCCGCCTGCGCGGCCTGTTCACGCATCAGCGGACCGAGCTCGGCGATCAGTGCGTCGCTGTCCCGAGCCGTCGGCGCCGCGCCGTTGGCAGCGGCCCATGCAGCGGCGATCCGTGCATTGTCGAGCAATGCGCGCACGTGGTCGGCCTTGGCCTTCCCCATGTCGCGCCGGATCTCCTGCTCCGTGAGGCTCACGCCACGGCGGCCAAAGGCATCGCGCAGCGCGTTGACCGGCGCGCGGCAGCCGAAGTCCACCATCGTGCCGGCCCAGTCGAAGATCACGAGGTCAAAACGCGTGGCTAAACTCATAGTATTTGGTCCTCGAATCTTCAGCCAAACATCTCGTTGATCACTTCTTCGCCAATGGCGAAGCCGGTAGAGGCGCCCACGCCACTCGTGACCACGACCAAGCGGATCCCGGGCGACGGCGCGTCGATGAGCACGGCACGGTCGTTGGCCACCGCATAAGTTCCCGTCCAGCGCTCCCGGACGGCTGGCGGCGGCTGGCCAATCACGGCCCGGTATTCGTCGAGCAGCAGTCCATAGACTGCCTCGTCGGCGAATGGCTCAGCGGCCCTATCGTAATGATGGCTGTCGCCGACAACCAGGCTGCCGTCGGACCCCTGCGCGATGATGAGGTGAATGCCGTGCCGAAGATACTCAGGCTGCTCCGATTCCAAGCGCCGTCGCAGCGCGCCGGCCTCGGGCAGGTTTGCGAAACCGCCATAACGCACGAGGCTGAGGT